>DATHXP010000096.1:0-2531 GCA_035459605.1 Halomonas sp.
GCCTCCGAAACAGGCTCGCCTCGTATTGCCTCCTGTTCACGGCTTACAACGAATTTTGCTGCATTGGGGCTGATTCGGCGGGAGCACGGTCAGCATGCATCACAACGGGCCGCGTTTTACGGCACCCCGTCGGGGGAACACAGGCGCCTCGCGGTGGGAGTAGGCTGTCCGTCCCAACGCGCTCCGATGTATGTTTCCCGGCAACACGCCGCTGTTTCCCACGAGTCGATATCAATTGATCTCCGTCAATAATTTGCTACCGCTCCGGTCCATAGTGAAATCAAGCGCCAGCGTCGACTGTAGCCGTTGAAAAAGTTTTGGTGCTTCGCCGAAGCCGGAGCAACGACACAGCAGGGGGAAGCATGAAAAACTCGAAATTGCTGGGAGCATTAGCTCTGTTCGGGGGCACGCTGGTCGTTTCATGGATGACCCATGGCACCGGCGTGGTGCAGAACGATCCTGAAAGAAACATCAGTATTCCCGAGCAACTGACCGTGCCGCTACACGTCCAGGCTGCCTACAGCGATTCCACGATCTTCATTCGATATCGCTGGCCGGCCGAGCACCCGGGGATTCTCCACGACGTGCTGCGCTATGAAGACGGAGAATGGATCAGGGAAGGCTGTGGTGGGCCGGGGTCCCCAAGTTCCGCACTTCAGCGCCCCCGATGGCTCCCTTCGGGCACCGGTGAGGCTGGCGGATCAATGACCTGGCGCTCCGGTTGCCGCGAAGGAGCCGAACCGCTGTAGTGTCACGCCTCGGGTCACCGAGTTCTTCCGGGGAAGGCAGGTTGGCGCTACAGTACCCACATGTACACACGCCTCACCCGCTCCGGTGGCCGCACCTACCTCCAGCTCGTCGAATCCTACCGCGACGAGCGCGGCAAGCCGCGCCAGCGCGTGATTGCCAACCTCGGGCGGCTCGACCGCCTCACCGACAAGGACCTCGAGCCGCTGATCGGTGGCCTCCAGCGCGCCTTGGGCCGGGTGCCCGAGAGCGGCGCGGAGATCCGCTTCGAGTCGGCACGCCCGTTCGGGGATCTCTATGCGCTGCACCAGCTCTGGGCGGAGCTCGGTCTGGGGGAGGCGCTGCGCCGGGCGCTGCGCTCCTCGCGCCGGGGCTTCGATGCCGAGGCGCTGGTGCGCGCGATGGTCTTCAACCGCCTCTGTGATCCGCAGAGCAAGCTCGGGGTGCTGCGCTGGCTGGAGACGGTGGCGATGCCGGAGATGCCCGACTCGCTCACTCACGACCAGCTGCTTCGGGCGATGGATGCGCTGATGACCCACATCGACGCCGTGGAGCAGCGCGTGGCGCGGCTGCTGCGCCCGCTGCTCGATGAGCGCCTCTCGGTGGTCTTCTATGACCTCACCACGGTGCGCGTGCACGCCGAGGGCGAGGCGGGCACGGCGGATCTGCGCCAGTTCGGGCACTCCAAGGACACCGGCGGCATCAGCCGGCAATTCGTGCTCGGGGTGGTGCAGAGCGCCGACGGCCTGCCGCTGATGCACACCGTCGAGCCCGGCAACGTGGCCGAGACGGCCACCTTGCAGCCGATGCTCGAGCGGGTGCTGGAGCGCTTCGCGGTGGAGCGCCTGGTGGTGGTCGCCGACCGGGGGCTGCTGAGCCTGGACAACGTCGCCGATCTCGAGGCGCTTGCCGCGCGCACGGGGCGCGGCATCGAGTTCATCCTGGCGGTGCCGGCCCGCCGCTACGGGGAGCTCGCCGAGGCGGTGATCGGCCTGGATGCCGAGGCGGGCCTGGCCGAGGGGCGCTACGGCGGTCACCGCCTGATCGTCGACTACGATGCCGAGGCGGCCGCGCGGCAACGCGCAGCCCGTCGTGAGCGCCTCGCCGAGCTCATCGACTTCGGCGAGCAGCTCGCCCAGAAGCTCGACCGCCAGGATGAGGGCGTCACCGAGCGCGGCCGCCGGGCGAGCGATCGCGGGGCGTTCGCGCGCTTCCACCGCCGGGTGCTGGAGGCGCAGATGAGCCGCTTCCTCAGCGTCGACTTCGAGGCCGACCGCTTCCGCTTCGAGGAGGACACTGCGGCGATCGAGCGTGCCGAGGCGCTCGATGGCAAGCTCGTGCTGCTCTCCAACGTCGAGGACCTCCCCGCGGCGCAGATCGTGGAGCGCTACCGGGCGCTCGCCGACATCGAGCGCGGCTTCCGGGTGCTGAAGAGCGACATCGAGATCGCGCCGGTCTACCACCGCCTGCCCGAGCGCATCTGCGCGCACGCGCTGATTTGCTTCCTCGCGCTGGTGCTGCATCGGATCATCCGCTCGCGGCTGAAGGCGGCCGGCTCGCCGCTCTCGCCGCAGCGTGCGCTCGCCACCCTGCGCCAGATCCAGCGCCACCGCGTGGCCATCGGCGGGCGCCCGGTGGAGGGCACTAGCCGCCCGCGCGGCGAGCAGCTCCAGCTCTTCCGCGACCTCGGCCTGGAGCGCCCCGCCGAGGGCGTGTAGTGGCAAAAACCGCGGGTCGGGCATAGCCCGATCAGATACTTACAGCTCTAGCTGCGGAACTTGGGA
>DATHXP010000097.1:0-3666 GCA_035459605.1 Halomonas sp.
CATTTCTGCCGAAGACCGCATTATCTCGGCCGCGTCCTGCACCACCAACGCCATTGTGCCGGTGCTCAAGGTGCTCAACGACGAATACGGTATCGAGCATGGCCATGTCGAAACGGTGCACGCCTACACCAATGACCAGAACCTGATCGACAACTATCACAAGGGCGACCGTCGCGGTCGTAGCGCGCCGCTCAACATGGTGCTGACCGAGACCGGAGCCGCCAAGGCGGTGGCCAAGGCGCTGCCCGAGCTGTCCGGCAAGCTGACCGGCAACGCGATTCGCGTGCCGACGCCCAACGTCTCCATGGCGATTCTCAACCTGACGCTCAACAAGGAAACCGACGCCGCGGGACTTAACGACTACCTGCGCGGCATGTCGCTTGACTCGCCGTTCCAGAAGCAGATCGACTACGTCGACTCGCCGGAAGTGGTCTCCACCGACTTTGTCGGCAATCGCCATGCCGGCATCGTCGATGCCAAGGCGACCATTGCCAACGGGCGCCATGCGGTGCTCTACGTGTGGTACGACAACGAGTTCGGCTACAGCTGCCAGGTGATTCGCATGCTGCAGCACATTTCCAATGTGAACTTCGTCAAGCTGCCGGCGGTAAGCGCCTAGCCGCCATGCGATAGCTTCATGGGGTAGTCCGTTAATGCAAGATGCCGGCCCAGGTGGCCGGCATCTTGCGTTTTACAAAGAGATGCTCGAAGAGTCTTGATGCACGTCAGGCCTGTCTGCCCGAGCCGCAGCATGACGGACGCGCCGAGGGTCGAGCGGCCGCGTTGCGACCTAAGCTCAGGTGGCCAATCAGGCGCGCTATCTTTATAATACGGTGGATTTTCGGGGGGGCCGGGCATGCCCGGGCCCGACGGGTAACAATCTGACAACGAAAAGAATTCGGATCCATTCGTACCCCTTTCTTTCGTATATCTGATCCAACAACGGGCGGGACTATGATCGAAGTCAAGAAAGGCCTGGATCTCCCCATCACGGGGGCGCCTGAGCCGCGCATTGAGGATGCGCAGCCGGTGCGACACGTGGCTATCCTGGGAACCGACTATATCGGCATGAAGCCGACCATGGAGGTCCGGGAGGGGGACAAGGTCAAACTGGGCCAGCTGCTGTTCACCGACAAGAAGATCGCCGGAGTGCGCTTTACCGCACCGGCTGCCGGCGAGGTGGTGGCAGTCAATCGCGGCGAGAGGCGCAGGCTGCTGTCGGTGGTGATCAAGGTCGACGAGTCTGAAGAAGCGGTGTCGTTCACCGCTCACGGGCGTGATGCTCTGGCTGGCCTGGAGCGCCAGGCGGTGGTCGATCAGCTGGTCGAGTCGGGGCTGTGGACCGCGCTGCGCACGCGACCCTACTCGCGCACGCCGGCGCTCGACAGCGTGCCGGGGCATATATTCGTGACCGCCGTCGATACTCACCCGCTGAGCCCGGATCCCGCGCTCATCGTCAATGAGCAGGCCGAGGCCTTCGAGGATGGCCTGAAGGTGCTGGCGCGCCTGACCGAGGGCAAGGTGTTTCTGTGCACGGCGCCGGAGGCCAGGCTGCCGGGCAGCGATATCCAAGGCGTGCAGCAGGAAACCTTCGGCGGGGTGCATCCGGCGGGCCTGGTGGGAACCCACATTCACCACCTGGCGCCGGTGGGTCTGCACAAGCAGGTCTGGCATATCGGCTATCAGGACGTCATCGCCGTCGGCAAGCTGTTCACCACCGGCAGGCTGGACGTCAGCCGCGTGGTGGCCATTGGCGGCCCGCGCGCCGAGAAGCCGCGCCTGGTTCGCACCCGGGTGGGGGCTGATACCGCAGAGCTGCTGCAGGATGAGGTGATCGAGCCCAAGGACACGCGCGTGATTTCCGGCTCGGTATTTTCCGGTTTTGCCGCCGAGGGAGCGATCTGCTACCTGGGGCGCTTCCATAACCAGATCAGCCTGCTTGAAGAAGGCAACAAGCGCGCCTTCATGGGCTGGATTTCACCGGGTATCAACCGCCACTCGGTGATGGGAATCTATCTCTCGAAGTTCAAGGGGTTGCACCGCTATGCCCCGACGACATCCACCAATGGCTCGGAGCGGGCCATGGTGCCGCTAGGCGCCTACGAGAAAGTGATGCCGCTGGATATTTTGCCCACTCAGCTGCTGCGCTCGCTGATCGTCGGTGATATCGAGCAGGCCATGCAGCTTGGCTGCCTGGAGCTGGATGAGGAGGATCTTGCCCTGTGCACCTACGTGTGCCCCGGCAAGTACGAGTACGGCCCCATCCTGCGTGACAACCTCACCATGATCGAGAAAGAGGCCTGATGATGGGTATTCGACAGACACTCGACAACCTCGAGCCGCACTTCCACAAGGGTGGCAAGTACGAGAAGTACTATCCGCTCTTCGAGGCGGTAGACACCATCTTCTACAGCCCATCTAGCGTCACCAAGACCACCGCGCACGTGCGCGACGGCATCGATCTCAAGCGCATCATGATCACCGTCTGGGCCTGCACCTTCCCGGCCATGTTCTTTGGCATGTGGAACGCCGGCTGGCAGGCCAACCTGGCCATCGCCGACGGCTTCGGTGCCGTGGGCGGCTGGCGCGAAGCGGTCGTCATGACCCTGGCCGGCAGCCACGACCCGAGCAGTATCTGGGCCAGCTTCGTGCTGGGGGCAACCTACTTCCTGCCGATCTACCTGGTGACGTTCGTCGTGGGCGGCTTCTGGGAGGTGCTGTTTGCCATCAAGCGCGACCATGAGGTCAACGAAGGGTTTTTCGTCTCCTCCATCCTCTACGCGCTGATCCTTCCGGCCACCATTCCGCTGTGGCAGGTGGCGCTGGGCATCACTTTCGGCATCGTGATCGGCAAGGAGATCTTCGGCGGTACCGGCAAGAACTTCCTCAATCCGGCACTGACCGGCCGCGCCTTCCTCTACTTCGCCTATCCCGCGCAGATCTCGGGGGATGCGGTGTGGGTAGCCGCCGACGGCTATACCGGGGCGACCCCGCTGTCGACAGCCTTCCAGGATGGCATGAGCGGCGTGACCGACCTCTACAGCTGGTGGGATGCCTTCCTAGGCTTTATCCCGGGGTCGGTGGGTGAAACCTCGACGCTGGCGATCGCGATCGGCGCGTTGATACTGCTGTGGACGGGAATTGCCTCGTGGCGAATCATGCTGGGTGTGATGCTCGGTATGGTGGCAACCGCCTTGCTGTTCAATCTGATCGGCTCCGACACCAATCCGATGTTTAACATGCCGTGGTACTGGCACCTGGTACTGGGCGGCTTCGCCTTCGGCCTGGTGTTCATGGCCACCGACCCGGTGTCAGCGTCGATGACCGATCCCGGCCGCCTGGTGTTCGGCGTGCTGATCGGTGTCATGACGGTGCTGATCCGCGTCGTCAACCCGGCGTTCCCCGAGGGCATCATGCTGGCGATCCTGTTCGCCAACCTGTTTGCGCCGCTGATCGACCACTTCTTTGTTGAGGCCAACATCAAGCGCCGCGTGCAGCGTACCGGCGCTCCGGCCGAGGAGACCACCTGATGGCAAAGAGCAACGATTCCATCAAGAAGATCCTGACGGTGGCGTTCGCACTCTGTATTGTGTGCTCGATCATCGTCTCTACCGCGGCGGTGGCGCTGCGTTCCAAGCAGCAGCTCAATATGGAGCTCGACCGCAA
>DATHXP010000098.1:0-4151 GCA_035459605.1 Halomonas sp.
TCGCGCACCGCATCCGGATAGCGGTTGACCACGAACTCGCGCCAGCGCCAGGGGCCCGCCCGCTCGGGATTGGTGGTGGCAAAGAGCCCCACCACCGGCGTATCCAGGGCGTTGGCCATATGCACCGGGCCCGAATCGGGGCCACCACGGCCCGCGCGCGGGCAATCAGCGCCAGCAGCCCCTTGAGCGACGACTCGCCGATCGCATCGATCACCGCTTCCGGCCGGGCGAGCGCGGCGATACGCCGGCCCATCTCGCGCTCCTGGGTACTGCCGCCGCCGGTCAGCACCGCGGCCAGGCCGTGCTGTGCCCAGGCGTGTTCGATCACCGCAGCGTAGCCCTCGGCGGACCAGTTGCGGAAGTTGCGCAGCCGCGGGTTGGCGCAGGGGCTCATCAGCACATAGGGCGCCTCGCCGGCCAGCCCGGCGGCCTCCTGGAAGGCCGCGTCGGGAATGGCCAGCCCCCACTCGGGCGTCAGATCTTCAACGCCCAGCAGGCGGGCGAAGTCCATGAAGGAGTCCAGCACATGCGCCCGCGGATGGGGCGCCAGCTGGCGCTGGGTAAACCAGTGCTGGGCGTCCTTGGAGCGGGCCTTGTCGTAGCCGACGCGCACTTCGGCCTTCAGGCCCAGCGACAGCACGCTGGCGCGCAGCGCCTGCTGCATATGCAGCAGCACGTCAAAGCGAGTATCGGCCATTTCCCGCCACAGGGCGCGCATGCCGGCAAGCCCGCTGGCCTTGTCGTAAACCACCAGCTCGACCCCGGACAGGCCCGACAGTAAACTGTATTCGCCCTTGCCGACGATCCAGGTGATGCGCGCCTCGGGCCACTGGCGCTGCAGGGCACGCACCGTGGGTACCAGGTTACACACATCACCCAGCGCCGAGAGTCGCAGCACGCCGATATGCGCAGGCCGGGCGGGCAGAGGATGCTTCATGCGATTGGCAACGTATCAGACGAGAAAGACCTGCATTCTATATGATGCGCAGCGATTATGTGACGCCGAGGGATTACCACACATCGGCCCCGAGCACTTTCAGCCGGACTACTGGCAAGTTCGGGGGGGCGTGCTGGGCGAAGCGCCCGGGCGCGGTACTAGTGTCTTTATCAACCCTGCCGCACTGAGCGAAACCGACGAACCCTGCATCGTGGACCAGGGTGAGGCATGGGTGCTGCGCCCCTATCGTCGTGGCGGCATGGTGGCGCGCCTGTCGCGCCGCCACTATCTGTGGACCGGTCTGGAGCGCACCCGCGCCTTTCGTGAGCTGCGCCTGCTTGCCAGGCTGTACGGCGAGTCGCTTCCGGTGCCGCGCCCGGTGGCCGCTGCGGTATTCCGCGAAGGCGCCGTCTGGAGCGGTGCGCTGATCACCGTGCGCATCCCGGAGGCTCGGGCGCTGGCTGACCTGCTGATGGATCATGCGGCTGACACCGCGCTGCTGGAGCGCGTCGGCGGCGTCATTCGCCGCTTCCACGCGGCCGGCCTCGACCATGTGGACCTCAACGCCCGCAACCTGCTGGTCGACGCCCAGCGCCAGGTGTGGCTGATCGACCTGGACCGCTGCCGGCTGCGCAGTGACGGCGCCTGGAAGGCCGGCAACCTCAGGCGGCTGAGGCGTTCGCTGGTGAAGTCAGGAGCGCCCGCAGCCATGGAGGCGATTCGGCGGGGGTACGCGAAGTGCTAGGGCCTGTTGACGTTTCCTCACGGCCGCGACAGAGGTCCATTGGGTGCAGAACAAGGCGTGAGGAGCGTCGTTGGGTTGTTCCCAATGAGCGACGAACAACGCCGTGCTGTGCCCAATGGACCCTGTCCCTTCGGGTTGCGCGCCAAAGAACGCCATGCCGCGTTGCGAAACTGGGTAAGGACACCACCATTACCGGCGTTTCGCGCCTTACCTGACGTCCTTTGGCGCAGCAACGTGGTTCGCGATGAAACGTCAACAGGCCCTAGTCATTTGCTCTCATCAAGATGCAAAATATCACAAGTTAGGGGTACTCCCCTGGAATCTGAGGTCCTCGTGAAGAAACCCTTTATCCTTGCCACCAGCCGCCTGATCAAGCTGGTAGCTAACATTACCAAGCTGCTCAGCTACCTCTTCCATTGGGTACTGCCGAGCAAGCGCTTCACACTGCCAGAGCGCGCCGCACCGCTGCTGGAAAGCAACAGGCCAAGCCGCATACCGCGAGTCATCTGGCAGACCAACTTCACGAACCGAGTGACACTGCCAGTCTATCTGAACTACTTGTTCAACCGACTGATGGCGCCACGTTTCGAATATCGCTTCATGGTCACTGAGGCCCGTCGGGACTTCATTGCCGAGCATTATCCCGAAATACTACCCCACTACGAACGTCTGCAGATTGGTGCAGCCCAAGCCGATCTATGGCGCCTGCTGGTGCTACACAAGTTCGGCGGTGTTTACCTGGACATCGACGCCCACCAGATCTGGCCGCTTGGCCGGGTGGTCGGCCATGACCGCGAAGAGCTCTACGTGACCACCCGCCGCGGCAAATTGAGCAACTATTTCATCGCGAGCAGGCCGAGCAACCCTAATCTGGAGGCATTGGCTCAACAGATCGTTGAGAATATCGAGCAGGGCTCGCACGCCAACGTATTCGATATTACCGGCCCCGGGGTCTTTAACAAGCTAATGGATATCACCCAGGTACCTACTATTTCTTACCGGTATGCCGTGAATCAAGGAAATTTCACCAACGTGCACTTCCAATATATCGACAAGCCCGAGGGGAAATGGCATCAGCAGCAAAAAATCACGCCTGTGATCAAATCCGCCACCGATCAGACGGCCAACGCCTTGCCTGCAAGCCTCGAAAGCGCTGAAGAGATCGTCGAGCGGCCCGAGCACGGAGCGCAGGAAGCGGATCCTATGCGGTATAGGTGAGGATTCCAAACGCCGCGCAACGCAGTGATTGGGGCGCGCAGGCACTTAGGAAGCATTTTCCTCGGCCAAGTACTCCTCGGTCAGACAGGCCACATGGGCCGCCAGGGTGAACCCCTGCTCGACGCGCTCCCGTGCCGCGCTGCCCAGACGCGAGCGCAGCGCGGCATCCGCTACCAGCTCGGCGATTGCCTCGGCCCAGGCCCGCGGGTCGTCGGATGCCGCAAGCCGGCCGGTTGTGCTATCAAGCAGCTCGGGTATCGCCCCGCTGCTGCTGCCCACCACCGCCTTGCCGGCGGCCATGGCCTCGATCACAGTGAGCCCAAAGGCCTCGTTGCGCGAGGGCACGCAGACGATCTCCAGGGCCTCGAACAGCCGCGGCAGATCAGCCCTGAAGCCGGTGAAGACGACCCGCTCAGCAAGCCCCAGCGCCTCGACTCGGACCCTCAGTCGCGCCACGTACTCCTCATCGCTGCCCTCCTCGGCCGTGAGCCCTCCGATGAGCAGCCCCCGCCAGCGCCGCTCGGGCCAGCTCCTTTTCAATTCGGCCAGGGCCTCGAGCCAGGTTTCCTGCCCTTTGCCCGGCGTCAGGCGGCCGGGCAGGCCGATCGCCACCGCCCCGTCGGGTATTTCGAGCTCGCGCCGCAGCGCCTCCCGCGCCGGCGCGTCCAGTTGCGGCGCATAGGGGGCCGGATCTATCCCCAGATAGAGACGACGGATGCGCTGCGCGGGAAGCGGGAAAGCGGCCAGATTGCGGGTCCGGGTCGCCTCGCTGATGGAGAAGACCCGGCTGACTTTGCCGTAGGCCCAGCGGTGGTAGAGATCCTTCTTGGGGCGGGTAACCCCCATATGGTCGGTAAAGAAGAGCCTCAGCGACGGACACAGCGTCACCAGCAGGGCGCCCAGGCGCAAGTCGCTGGACTTGTGGCAGTGCAGCACGCGGATGTCATGAGCCTTCAGGTAGCCGAGGATCGACCTCACCGTCAACAGAGCCAGCGTGCGCGAGGATACCGTCAGCGGCTCGATGCCCGCGCGGCGCAGGCTGTCGGCCACCCGCGAGCCTTTCAGGGCAAGGCCATGGGCCTCCCACCCCTGCCGCTCAAGCTCCGGTATAATTCGACCAGGATACATCTCCAGACCGCCCCAGCCGCTCGAGAGACACAGATGCATGACCTTTTTAGAAACAGCCTTTCTAGAAACTGCTTTGTTAGACACGACCCTGTGAGACAAGAGATTCTCCTTGGAGGTATCGGG
>DATHXP010000099.1:0-4310 GCA_035459605.1 Halomonas sp.
GTGCAGCGCGACAACTCGGTCACCGACCCGTCGACATTCTTCAGCTGGGCCAGCAGGTAGCGCCGCTCGAATTCGTCGCGCGCCTCGCGCAGGGGCAGGTCCAGGTTGAGCGACACCAGCGCCGGGGTGCTGTCGGCCTCCGCCTCATTGACCAGGGCTAGCCCCAGGGCCTGCTGGACTTCCAGCTCATCGATCACGTCACCGCTGCCCAGAATCAGCAGGCGCTGCACCAGATTCTTCAGCTCGCGGACGTTGCCCGACCAGTGGTGATGCCGCAGCAGATTGCGCGCGCCGATGGTCAGCTCACGCCGCGCCAGCCCTTCGATCTTGTGGGCGGTCTGCAGATAATGGGCCAGCAGGATCGGGATGTCCTCAGGGTGCTCCCGCAGCGGCTCGATGTGCACCGGCACCACCGAGAGGTGATAGAAGAGATCCTCGCGGAAGTTGCCGGCACGCACCTCGGCCTCCAGGTCTTTGCGGGTGGCCGCGATCACGCGCACATCGACCCGGATCGGCTCGTTGCCGCCGACACGGAAGAAGGACTGGCTTTCCAGTGCGGAAATCAGCTGCATCTGGGTGCGCTCGTCCATGTCCGCCGCCTCGGCGATGAACAGCGTGCCGCCATTGGCCTGCTCGAGCAGCCCGTAGCGAATGCGGCCATCCTCTTCGGCGCCGAACAGTTCCACGGCGGCATTCTGCCGGCCGGAGACTGCACTGCCGCCGGTGTCGACGAACGGAAAATGTCGCCGCGGCGAGTGCCGGTGGATGTAGCGCGCCAGCGCCTGCTTGCCCGTGCCGGGCTCGCCGGAGATCAGCACCCAGGCATCATGGCTGGCGATCTTTCTCGCCTGCTCACGCAGGCCCTGCATGTATTCCGAGTCACCGAGCAGATCGCGCGGGTCGATCTTGCCACGCTTGAGGGCGGCGTTTTCCTGCGCCAGACGGCGATTGTCGAGTGCGTGCTCGATCAACAGCAGCAGCTTGTCGAGCGAGATGGGCTTCTCGATGAAATCGAAGGCACCCAGGCGAGTGGCCTCGACGGCCGTCTCGACCGTGCCGTGGCCGGACATCATGATCACCGGCCAGACCAGCTGGCCGTGCTCATGCCATTCCCGCAACAATCCGAGGCCGTCGAGGCCGGGCATCCAGATATCCAGCAGGATCAGGTCGGGGCGGCGCTCGGCGATCGAGGCGCGTGCCTCGACCGCATCGGCCGCGCTGCTGATGGTATAGCCCTCGTCTTCGAGCACGTCGCGCAGCAGATTGCGAATCTCGTCCTCGTCATCGACAACCAGAATATGTCCAATACTCATTCGTTCAGCAAATTCCTGTTTTCATTGGAGTTTCTCACCGTGCAACCGGTAGCTGTCCCGACTCCAAAGGTAAGCAAATCGTAACGCGTGCACCACGATTGGCAAGTCGCCGACCCAGCTCGGTCTCGTCTGTCTGTGGCTGTTCGACGGCATTCCAGGCGTGCACGACACCGGCATGTTCATCGACGATCTTCTTGACGATCGCCAACCCCAGGCCTGTGCCCTTGGGGCGGGTGGTGACGTAAGGCTCGAACAATCGCTCCAGCAGCTCGGCCGGGAAGCCGGGGCCATTGTCGGCCACCGTCAGCTCGGCCAGACGCTGACCCGCCTCGCCGATCAGGCGCAGGCCAACCAGCACGGTCGGCGCCTCGGTGGTCCCGTCTTCATGCAGCGCCTGGCTGGCGTTTCGGATCAGGTTGTGCAGCAGCTGACGCAGCCGAGTGGCATCCCCTTCCACCCAGACTGGCTGCTCACCCTCGGCCAGGAAACGCACCTTGACCGCGGTGCTGCCTCGATAGAGCTCGACCGTCTCGGCGGCCAACGCCCGCAAGTCGAGCCGTACCGGCTGGCTGCGCGGGCTGTGCGCGTAGTCGGCGAACTCGTTGACCATCTGCTTCATCGCATCGACCTGCGCGATGATGGTGGCGGTGGCGCGGTCGAGGATCGGCGCATGCTCTTGGTCGAGCTGCGGCAGGATCCGGCGACGCAGCCGTTCGGCCGACAGGCCGATGGGCGTCAGCGGGTTCTTGATCTCGTGGGCCAGCCGCCGGGCTACCTCCGACCAGGCCGCATCACGTTGGGCCTGGATCAGGGCGGTGACGTCCTCGAGCACCATCACGTAACCACCGGCATCCATCTCGCCGTCCGGCGGCAGGGCCGCCAGCCGAGCCAGCAGCACCTTGCGGCCCAGGCTGTTCATGATGCGCAGCTGCGCCTCAATGGTTTCACCGGGCGGCAGTCCCTGCTGCGGGCCAAGATGATCGAAAAAGGCCTCGCACAGCGGCTGCAGGCCGGCGTGCTCGCGGCAGATATCCTGCAGGGTGCCAGCAAACAGCTCGGCATGATTGACGCCCAGGATCTGCTGCGCCGCCGAGTTGCCGCTGATGATCCGTCCATCATGCGTGAGCGTCAGCACCCCCGAGGACAGGTGCTGAATGACGGTGTCGAGGTAATCGCGCTCCTTGTCCGCCAGCTCCTGGAGCTCGCGCATCACCTCGTGGGCGCGGCGTACACGGGCGGTCATGGTATTGAATGACTGCACCAGCTGGCCGAGGTCGTCACGCCGGTCAACCGGCAGGCGCAGGCTGTAATCACCCTCGGCGACCGCTCGGGTTCCGGCGGCCAGCTCGCGGATCGGGCTGAGCAGACGACCGGCGGCCAGGAAGGCCAGCCACACGGCGGTGAGCAGTGACAGCAGCAGCGCCAGGGTCAGGGCCAAGGTGAAGGTCTGCTTGAGCGAGGCATGCAGGTAGACCAGTTCGCGGTAGTCATTGTAGGCCGCCTGGACGCTGCTCGACAACGCATTGGTGTCGTCGGGCACGTCGAAAAGTGCCTGCAGGACACGCTTGCCACCGTCACTGGTCAATCCGGCCTCCATCGGTACCACCACACGGATCTGGAGGCCGTCGTCTCCGGGAACCAGACCAATGAAATCCCGCCCGGAGCGCGCGTGAGCCAGGGCGCCCTCGTCGGCCCGTGCCGGCACGATGCTGGTGGCATCCTCGGAGGACGAGGCGATAATCAGGTTGCGCTGGCCAAGGATGGTCATCTCCTGGGCGCTGGTGGTTCGCCGCACCTGTGACAGCGACAGCGCGATCAGCTCCGAGCTGTCCGCTCGCAGCTCGTCGGCCGCGCGCCGCGTCTCCTCCAGCGCCTGGCGCATCCGCCCGTCGAAGGCCTTCTGCGAGAGTGACAGCGCATCGGTCATCGCCTGCTCGACCTGCACGTCGAACCAGGAGTCGATACCGCGCTGGACAAAGGTCAGCGAGAAGTAGAACACGATGACCACCGGCACCACCGACAGGGCGACGAAGGTCAGCACCAGCCGGGCCGTCAGGCGGGCGCCTGGCCTGCCACGACGGTAGTGTCGGATCAGCCGGACGATGTGCCACAGCACCACCAGCGCCAGAAACAGCAACCCCACCGCACTGACGCCCAGCAGGGCGAGATATAGCCCCTCGGGCTGCTCGACGGCCCGCAGCGAGTCGGACACGAGATAGAGCAGCACCAGCAGCAGCACCACCACCATGGCGCTGATCGGCGGGATCGCCTGGCGCACCCAGCGCCGCAACCGTCGCCCCGGCAATCGTCTCGGCCGCCGCCCTGGCTGGGTCATGATCGCCCCTCCGACAGCCTCCAGAGGAACCAGGTGCTGTTCAGGTCCCAGACGTCACGAAACAGGGCCGGCACCCGCAACGGTAGCGGCAGTTTGTTGATATCCAGCCTCACACGCAGTTTGCCGAGCAACTGCGGCTGGTCGGCCAGTGGTGCCCAAGGACCCAGCCGCCAGGCCCGCAGCCGCGAGAGCGACTCGATCGCCCCGGACAACTCGGAGAAGGTATGTGTCTCGCGGGCGGTAAGATCGGTGACCATCCAGGTGCCTGACAAGGCGTGGTACTCGAGCCGCAGCCGGCGTCGATCCACCAGCAGCCTCCGATCCCAGAACCATTCGCGCGGGGCGACGATCTGGGCCTCGACCACCAGGTTCAAGGCAATTGAATTGCGCAGCGCCTCGATCACCTCGCCATCCAGATGCAACTCGAGATCCGCATCCAGGAACACCGCCTCCTCGCGCACTTCGGCATGCACATCGAGCACCCGGGCGTCTGCCCAGGCCGCACTCCAGACGACGGCATCCCAGGCGCCGAGACCAATAATCAGCGCCAGCAGCCAGCCAAAAAACGGGCTGCGGAAGGCAGTCATCCGTTTTCTGCCCGCTTTTCCAGCACGGCATAGTAGAAGCCGTCGTGACCACCGGCCTGCGGGAACAATTGCCGG
>DATHXP010000100.1:0-4430 GCA_035459605.1 Halomonas sp.
TCGGCGACGATGGACTTTGACGACAGGGTGTTGGCTTCGCGGTTGAGCTCCTGCATCAGGAAGTCGAGGCGCCGGCCCGCCGGGCCTTTCTGCGCGAGCTGGCGCTCCACTTCGGCGACGTGGGCGTCGAGGCGGTCGAGCTCTTCGGCCACGTCGGCCTTCTGGGCCTGCAGCACCAGTTCGGCTTCCAGGCGCTGGGGGTCGAGTTCGGCCCTGGCGATTTCCAGGCGTTCGAGCAGCAGGGTGCGCTGGCGTTCCAGCAGGTCGGGCAGCAGGCGGCGTACCTCGGCGACCTGTTGGCGCACGCCGGCTAGGCGCTGGTGAATCAGCTCGGCCAGGCGCTCGCCCTCGCGGGCGCGTCCCGCGCTCAGGTCATCCAGAGCGGCGCTGAACAGCGCTTTGGCCTCGGCCTTGACGCTGTCCAGGTCGGGGCCGCTGGCGTCGAGCACGCCGGGATGGTCCAGCAGGGCCAGGGCGTCGGGCATGGCGGCGTCGGGCAGGCGCGTTTGCACCTCTTGCAGGGCATTCGCCAGGGCGTCCAGGCGCGGGTGGTTGACGCTGAGCGTCTCGGCGTCTTCCGCCGGGGTAAAGCGCAAAGTGCATTCGATCTTGCCGCGCGAAAGCCGCTGGCGCAGCGCTTCGCGGAAGTGTGGCTCCAGGTCGCGCAGGGTCTCCGGCAGGCGGAAGCTGGGCTCCAGATAGCGCTGGTTGACCGAGCGCAGCTCCAGCTGCAGCGTGCCCCAGCTGGCGGCGCGCTCCTGACGCGAGAAGGCGGTCATGCTGTGAATCATGGGGTGTCTCCCAGGCGGGACGGTTAGACGTATCACCGCCCAGTCTAAACGATTCCCGGTCAAGACCGTGTAGAATAGCGCGCATTCACAGAACGCTTCATTTACCGACCTGACATCAAGAGAGGTGCCATGTCCTCGGACATTCGGCGTCCCAGCGGACGCGCCCCCGACCAGCTACGCGAGATTCGTCTGACCCGCGACTACACCCGCCACGCCGAAGGCTCGGTGCTGGTGGAGTTTGGCGATACTAAGGTGCTGTGCACTGCCAGCGTCGAGGTCGGCGTGCCGCGCTGGCTGCGCGGCAAGAAGCAGGGCTGGGTGACGGCGGAGTACGGCATGCTGCCGCGCGCCACGCACACCCGCAGCGGCCGCGAGGCGTCGCGGGGCAAGCAGGGCGGGCGTACGCTGGAGATTCAGCGCCTGATCGGCCGTTCGCTGCGCGCGGCGGTGAACCTCAAGAAGCTCGGCGAGCACACCATCACCGTGGACTGCGATGTGATCCAGGCCGACGGCGGCACGCGCACGGCGGCCATCACCGGCGGCTGCGTGGCGCTGGTGGATGCGGTGCGCTATCTGCAGCGCGAGAAGCTGATCGCAAGCGACCCCTTCGTGCAGCTGATCAGCTCGGTCTCGGTGGGTCTTTACCGCGGCACGGCGGTAGCCGACCTGGACTACCCCGAGGACAGCAAGGCGGGCACCGACCTGAACGTGGTCATGGCCGGCAGCGGCGGGCTGATCGAGGTGCAGGGCACGGCGGAGTCGGGCACCTACAGCCGCGACGAGCTCAATGCCATGCTCGATCTGGCCGAGAAGGCAGGCGCCGAGCTGTTTGAACACCAGCGCGAAGCGCTGGGGATGCGCAGCTGAGCCCGAGGCGGTTCATGGGCCGGCGCCTGAAGCGCGTCGCGCGAAGCGCCGGCCTCATTGAGACCGGCGCGTTGGCGAGGTGGCCGCACAGGACAAGGCTCGGCTGGGGGTTATAGCGCCAGGTCGTACTCGACGATCAGCGGCGCATACTCGGAGAAGGTGGCGTCGTAGTCGATCCAGGCGTCTCTCACGTGGCGGCGGAATTCGGGGCCGACCAGCTGGTAGTCGATGCGCCAGCCTTCTTGGCGTTCGCGGGGCTGATCCTGATCCAGCGCTGGCCACCAGGTGTACTCGCCCGCCTCGCGATTGATCTCGCGGAAGGTGTCGATGAAGCCGATGGGGCCGAGAACCTGGTCCATCCAGGCGCGCTCCTCGGCTTTGAAGCCAGAGGTGTACTGGTTGTCGGACCAGTTGGCCAGATCGATGGTCTTGTGGGCGATGTGCCAGGTGCCGCAGATGATGTACTCGCGGCGCTTGCGCGCCATCTTGGCGAGGTATTCCTGATACTGCGCCATGAAGGCCTGCTTCGCTTCGGGGTCGCTGCCGTCGGGCATCAGGAAACTGACGACGCTGAAGCGGTCGTAGTCGGCCTGCAGGAAGCGCGCCTCGTGGTCGCACTGGGGGAATCCCAGCCCGTACATGATGGCCTTGGGTATCTTGCGACAGTAGAGGGCGACGCCGGAAAAGCCGTCCTGCTCGGCGTCGAGGAAATAGCCTTCGTAGCCCTCCGGATAAAGAATACTGTCGTCGAGTTCAAAGCTCTTGGCCTTGATGTTCTGTACGCATACGACGTCCGCGTCCTGGCTGGCCAGCCAGTCGAGAAAGCCCCGGCTGACCGCTTCGCGGATGCCGTTGACATTGATAGTGGCGATTTTCATAAATGGTCCCTGTTCCGTCGCCGTTGTATGATACCCGACGATACGACGTTTGGGTAAATGGCGTTGGCCAATAAACGTGACAGGACGGAATATGACAGAAGGCCCCGCGGCGGCACAGCAGCAGACCGCAACCCTGCGGCCCTATCAGCAGGCGTTCATCGAGTTCGCCATTGAGCAGGGGGCGCTGCGTTTCGGTGAGTTCACCCTCAAGTCGGGCCGGGTGAGCCCATATTTCTTCAACGCCGGCCTGTTTCGCAGCGGTCGTGCGCTGGCGCAGCTGGGTCGCTCTTACGCCCAGGCCATTGTCGAACGCGGCCCCGAGGCCGACGTGCTGTTCGGGCCGGCCTACAAGGGCATTCCGCTGGCGGCGACCACCGCCGTGGCGCTGGCCGACCAGTACGACCGTGACATGCCCTACGCGTTCAATCGCAAGGAGGCCAAGGCTCACGGCGAGGGCGGCAATATCGTCGGTGCCGAGCTTGCCGGGCGCATCCTGATCATTGACGATGTGATTACCGCCGGCACCGCCATTGGCGAGGTGATGCGACTGATCGAGGCGGCCGACGCTCGCGCCGCCGGCGCGGTGGTGGCGCTGGACCGTCAGGAGCGCGGCGCTGACAATAATGATTCGCGCAGCGCCATCCAGCAGGTTGAAGCCGCCTATAATATGCCTGTGATCAGCATCGTCACGCTGGACATGGTGCTTGAGTATCTCGAGTCCCGGGCCGGCGGTGAGCTGCGCAGGCATGCCGAGGCGATTCGCGGCTATCGCAAACGCTATGGGGTATAAGGCCGGGGCGTAGAGTTAATCGTAAAGCCACATGATTCATGAAAAGGAAAGCAACCATGAAACCGATCTTCGCAGCCGTTATTGGCGCTGCCGGGCTGGCACTCTCAGGGCTAGTACAGGCCAGCAGCCTGGACCTGAACCTGGGGTCGGATGCCGTGCAATTTGAAGCAGCCGGAGAAGTGGCCAACGGCGTTCGCCTGGGCGGTGGCGTGCTCCACAGCGAATACCGCGAGGATGCCACCGTCTATCATGCCCAGCTGATGGGCGGCGAGCACACTCGCGATCATGAGGTTGGCGTGGGTATGCGCTGGACGCAATATGACACCGATTACGGCGACGGTGGCGGCCTGGGGCTGGGCGGCTATGCCTATGTCTCTCTACCGAATATGTCCAGGGTGTCGCTCGGCGGCTACGGCTTTTATACGCCCAGCGCGGTGACCAGCAGCGATCTGGACGACGGTTACGAGATCGGCGCCCGCGCCCGCTACGCCTTCACGCCCAACGTGGACGGCTATGTGGGAGTGCGCCAGCTAAGTGCCGACTTCGACACCAGCAGCGGCAGCAGCAGGCTGGACCGCAGCGCCCAGGTCGGCGTGCGCCTGCATTTCTGAACCTCTCCATGCTGCAACGCCTGCGCCGTGGCGGTGCATGAGGCCAGGCGGCAGTTTGATTTTGCCGGTGCCGCGCGGCCCGGCGGCAGGGATTTGGCATGACGCTCAGCATCAACCGCCGGCTGGCCACGCTCAATGCGCGCCAGCGCGAGGCGGTCGAGGCCATCGACGGCCCCTGCCTGGTGCTGGCCGGGGCCGGCTCGGGCAAGACCAGCGTGATCACCACCAAGATTGCCTATCTGGTGCAGGAGTGCGGCATGAGCGCCCGGCGCATCGCCGCGGTAACCTTCACCAACAAGGCGGCCCGGGAGATGAAGGAGCGGGTCGGGACCATGCTCAAGGGCCGCGAGGGCCACGGCCTGACCGTCTCCACCTTTCATACCCTGGGCCTCAACATCATCCGCGGCGAGCTCAAGGCGCTGGGCTACAAGTCGGGTTTCTCGCTGTTCGACCCGGAAGACGCCAAGGCGCTGCTGCGCGACCTGATGAACAA
>DATHXP010000101.1:0-4668 GCA_035459605.1 Halomonas sp.
ATCCGCGCCGGCATGGGCGACTTCTACCTGATCGGCGGCGTGGAGCACATGGAGCATGTGCCCATGACCCACGGCATCGATATCAACCCCGAGTTCAGCAAGCACGCGGCCAAGGCCGCCATGATGATGGGCCTGACCGCCGAGCTGCTGGGCAAGATGCACGGCGTCTCGCGCGAGGAGCAGGACGCCTTCGGCGTGCGCTCCCACCGGCGCGCCCTGGCCGCCCAGCAAAACGGCGGCTTCGACCGCGAGATTATCGGCGTCGAGGGCCACGACGCCCGCGGTTTCAAGGTTCGCGTTGATAAAGACGAAGTGATTCGCGCCGACGCTAGCCTGGAATCCATGGCCGAGCTCAAGCCGGTGTTCGACCCGCGCGGCGGTACCGTCACCGCCGGCACGTCGTCGGCGCTGTCGGTAGGCGCCAGCGGCATGGCGGTGATGAGCGCCGAGCGCGCCCAGGCACTGGGCCTTGAGCCCATTGCGCGGGTGCTATCCACCGGCGTGGCCGGCTGCGACGCCTCGATCATGGGCTATGGGCCGGTGCCGGCCACCAAGCAGGCGCTCAAGACCGCGGGCCTGAGCATCGACGACATCGAGACCGTCGAGCTCAACGAGGCCTTCGCCGCCCAGTCGCTGCCGGTGCTCAAGGACCTGGGGCTGCGCGACCGCATGGACGACGCCGTCAACCTGCACGGCGGCGCCATCGCGCTTGGCCATCCGCTGGGCTGCTCCGGCGCGCGTATCTGCACTACGCTGCTCAACGTGATGCGCGAGCAGGACACTGCTCTGGGCCTGGCCACCATGTGTATCGGCATGGGGCAGGGCGTGGCCACGGTGTTCGAGCGGCTCAAGTGAGTAGCCAGGCTGCCTGATACGCCGCACAGCGCAACAACGGCACCCCACGGGGTGCCGTTGCTGTCAGGGCAGGACGATCAAATAACCCCGGCCTCCAGCCCCGCTGCCATGGCCTGCGCCAGCTCCTCCACCTGGTCGCAAAACTCATCCCGCCACTCGCCGTGCAGGGTCAGCGGCTCCTGCGCCCAGCTCCAGGCGAGGCCGGTGACGATGCTTTCTACCGCCCGGCGCGTGCCGGTACCGTCGAGCCCCGCGCGGATATACAGCGCGCAGGGCAGCCCCTGTTTTTCTTCCAGCACGGGATAGTAGCTGCGGTCGAAGAAGTCCTTCAGCGCGCCGCTCATGTAGCCCAGGTTTTCAGTGGTGCCCATCAGCACCGCATCGCAGGCAAGCACATCCTCAGGGCCGGCATCCAGCGGCGCCTTGACCACCACCTCGACCCCTTCGATATCCGGGTGGCGCGCCCCGCGCTCGGCGGCTTCGCGAAGCTTCAGGGTGTTGGGGGAGGGCGCATGGGCCACAATCAACAGGCGCTTCATATTTGCTTCTCCATACGAGCTTCTCCTTGGTGACGCGTTAATCCACGCCAAACTGGTATAATGAGTAGCATATTTAGTCAGGAGGTTGAAAAGTCCTGCTTGGCTTGCCGCGCTGTTAGTTTATAAAGCGCGGCGAGCACCAACAATTGGAGGACACCAATGACTCAGAATAACTCTGTTGACAATACCGCGAGCGTCGATGCATTGGTCGAGAACGCCCGGCTCAACGTCTATTATGACGCGGCGTGCCCCATCTGTCGCCGCGAGCGCCGCCGCTACGAGTCGTGGCAGGAAGCGGCTGAAGGCGTGGCCTGGCTCGACGTCAACACCCATCATGAGCACCTGGTCGCGCGAGGGATTGTTCCCCGCGAGGCGCTCCTGTCACTCCACGTTGAAGACGCGGCGGGCCGGTTTCATGACGGCATTGACGCCTACGTGCTGCTGATGCGCCGCGTGCCGCGACTGCGGCCTTTGGCGTGGCTGATCGGACTGCCGATCATCAAGCCCGTGCTGACGTGGGTGTACGAGCGCCAGGTGCGGCGCCGGTTGGCCCGGGACGGGCGGCTTTGAGCCCGAAAATATTTTGACAGCCAGCCGAGCAGAGGCGCCCATGAGCCACTACTGGAAGTTCGCCGGTGCCCGGACAGCGTTTTTTATTGCCGCAGCGTCAGTCGTGCTGCTTGCCGGGTCGCTGGTTGGCTGTGGTGATCAGGGCAGGGCCAACGGCGTGACCCTGGCAGTATTGACGACGAGCCCGGCGGACTATGATAACAGCCAGGTGATTACCAGCGGCGTGGTACGCCGTTTCGAGGAGCCGCTGCACTACTGGATCGAGGATGACGACCTGAATCGGGTCGAGATCTTTCCTCACGAGAAAATAGCGCCCTATCTGGGCGAGGTCGTGCTGGTGGAAGGTCGCTTCCGCTTCTCGACTACCGAAGGGCGACGGCTGACGCTGACAGATATCAAACGAAAATGATGCCCGAGTGTTGCCGATATTCATGACGTGTAACCAGCGGTAAAAACGCGGAGGCTGATATAGACATTGACATAATAGGTGTAAACATTGCTTAGAGACTTGTTAAGTGACCTTGACGGCGGCTTGGATAGCGACAGCTATTCGGACCTCGATGCCTATCGAGATCTTGATGCCTTTAGAGAGCTCGATTTTGCTACCGACATCGACAACTACTCGGTAGAGCCCGAGCTGTTTCTGGATGTGCCCTATGTGCCGACCGATGAAAAGCTGGTAGGCGAGATGCTGGATCTGGCCGGCGTTGGCCCCAGAGACGTGCTTTATGACCTGGGCTCAGGCGACGGTCGGATTGTGGTGGCTGCCGCAAGGGAGCGCGATACCCGAGGCGTCGGCATCGATCTTGATCCGCTCAGAGTGGCCGACGCCATGGAGTACGCCGGCTGGTCGGGGGTGGAATACCTGGTGGACTTCATCGAAGGCAGCATATTTACTGAGGACATCAGCGAGGCGACCGTGGTAACCCTTTACCTCCTGGACTCGGTCAACCTGGAGCTGCGCCCGCGGCTGCTGGAGACGCTTCGACCGGGTACGCGCATTGTCTCGCACGCCTTTGATATGGGCGACTGGAAAGCCGACGAGCGGCGCTCCTTCAGCGGCGCGACTCTCTACAAGTGGGTGGTGCCTGCTCGGGTTTCCGGCGCCTGGGAGTGGAAAAGGGCCGACGGCAAACAGTACCGCATTGAGCTGCAGCAAAAGTACCAGAAGGTCACCGGCAAGGTCTGGCTGGACGGCAAGAAAGCGCATCTGGAAAGCGCCAGGCTCAGCGGTAGCTGTCTAGAGCTTATGCTTCGCGAAGATAAAACGGCCCCGTTTGACTGCTTCACCCTGCGCTATGAGGAAGGCCGGCTGCAGTCCGTCAGCGCGGATTGACACGCTTCTGACAGGAAAACACGATGGCACGCTTGAAAGACAAGGTGGTGGTGGTGACGGGAGCCGCTCAAGGCATGGGGGCTTCGCACGCGCGCCTGTTCATCGAGGAGGGCGCGAAGGTCATCTTGACCGACCTGAACGCGGAGAAAGGCCAGGCGCTTGCCGCCGAGCTGGGCGCCAACGCCCTCTTTGTGACGCAGGATGTCACCAGCGAGGAAGATTGGAAAGGCGTCATCGAGGCGGCGGAAAAGCAGTTCGGCCGCGTCGACGCCCTGGTCAACAACGCCGGCATTACCATGGCCAAATCCATTCTGGACACGTCGCTTGCAGACTACCGCCGCATCCTGGAGATCAACCAGGTGTCGGTGTTTCTCGGCATGAAAGCGGTCATTGGCTCCATGAGAAAAGCCGGCGGCGGATCGATCGTCAATATTTCATCGATCAACGGTCTGGTCGGCGGCGCCATTGGCTATACGGATTCCAAGTTTGCCGTGCGCGGCATGACCAAGGCTGCCGCCATCGAGTGCGCCGCCGATGGGATTCGCGTGAACTCGGTGCATCCCGGCGTGATCGAAACACCAATGATCGGCCAGGGCGATACCCAGGCCGCCGTCGAGGCGTTTGCCAAGTCCATCCCGCTAAAGCGTATCGCAACGCCGGAAGAGGTATCGCGCCTCGTGCTGTATCTGGTGTCGGACGATTCAAGCTACTCGACCGGCGCCGAGTTTGTGGTTGACGGCGGCCTGACGGCCCAGTGACGGTCAAGCGGGCTGCCGTCGGGCTCAGCGCGGACGCCGGGCCATGACCACGGCGCGGCGCGGCGCGGGGTAGCCCTCCCGCGTTCGGGTCGGGTCGCTGGGGTCGAGGAAGTCGGCCAGCGACTGGAAGGTCATCCACTCGGTGGCGCGCTGCTCATCGCGCGTGGTTACCGCTTCGTCGACGACGCGCACCTCGGTAAAGCCGCAGCGCGCAAGCCAGCGACACAGCGCCGCCGACGACGGCAGGAAATAGACGTTGGGCATGGCCGCGTAGCGCTCGCCGGGCAGCAGGACGCTGCGCTCGTCGCCTTCCACCACCAGGGTTTCCAGCACCAGCTCGCCGCCCGGGCGCATCGCTCCCTTGAGCTGCAGCAGGTGCTCCAGGGGCGAAGGGCGGTGGTAGAGCACGCCCATGGAGAACACCGTATCGAAGTAATCCAGACTGTCCGGCACTTCTTCAATGCCCACCGGCAGAAACTGCACGGCGCCGCCGTCGGCAGCGCCGACAAAGTGGCGCACCGCCTGATACTGCCAGTAGAAGCGCGGCGACGGGTCGATGATCAGCACGAAGCTGGCGCCGGCGCCGGCCATGCGCCAGCCGTGGTAGCCG
>DATHXP010000102.1:0-1557 GCA_035459605.1 Halomonas sp.
GCTGGAGGACGGCACAACCCAGGCGACGTTTATCGCCTCGGGCCTCGATGTGTCGCTGCCGGCACGGGATGACTCGGGCCAGCAAAACTTGGCGTTCGCCATCGAGAACGTGACGGGGCAAGCACAGGACGCCATCGACCGTGCGCTGGAGGCGGGCGGGCAGATCGAGGTGATCTACCGCTCGTACCTGGCCAGCGACCTGAGCGAGCCCACCGAGCCGCCGCTGCGCATGGTGCTGGTGGGCGCGGAGTTCCAGGGCAGTACTGTGCAGGTGACGGCGAGCTACATGGACATTATCAACCAATCGTGGCCGAGGGTGCGCTACAACACCACCGACCACCCGGGCCTGGCGTATATCGGATGATCGAACGATACCTGACCTGCCGGCACGAATTCGGAGGGCGCGGCCCCGAGGCGTTTGACTGCTGGGGCCAGGTTCGCGACGTGCGCGCTAACGTGTTTGGTCTGCGCTGGCTTCCCAGCTACGGCGCCGTGGCCGATGGCGACAAGCGCGGGCTGACCAAGGCCACGCTGCGTGAGTCGCGCAATTTTCGCGTCGTCGACCCATGCCCCGCCGCCATCGCCACCGTGTGGAAGGGGCGGCTGTGCGTTCACGTTGCCATCTGCATCGAGGTCGACGGCAGGCTGGGCGTGCTGGAGACAAACCCCGACACCGGCCCGCGCTGGCTGCCCATCTGCGACTTCGAGCGCCGCTATCTCAAGGTGATTTACTACCATGACGACTAACCTGCTGGTCTACCCGTCGACCCTACCCGGCGAGCCTTTGGAGCGCTACGCGGTCGAAGGTATGACGCTGGATCACTGGCTGCGCACCAACGTGGATGGCTATGCGCCCGGCGACAAGCAGCCCATCAGCGCCACAGTCAATGGCGTGGTGGTGGAGCCGGCGCAGTGGGCGGATACCTACATCACCGCCGACACGGTGGTGGAGCTGCGGCCCCAGCCCCAGGGCGTAGAGACACTGATTATCGCCGCCGTGGCCGCTGCTGTCGCCGTGGCCGCGACCATCCTGCTGAAACCCTCCCTGCCGAGCCAGAAAAACCGCAGCGGCGCCAGGGGCGCGGCGATTGATGGGGCCGTTGGCGATGCTAACCGCCCTCGCCTCGGCGATGTGATACCGGAGCTGGCGGGTCGTCACAAGCGGTTCCCCGACTATCTGAGTCAGGCCCGTCGCCGCTTCTCCGGCCCCAAGGAGCAGCAGCTCGACATGCTGCTGTGCGTGGGTCGTGGCGAGTTCGACATCGAGTATGACAGCATCAGCGTCGGTAACACGCCAGCGCAGGACATCGGTAGCTCGGTGTCGTTTCAGATATTCGAACCCGGTGAGGATGTCAGCGGCCATCGCGCCCATGAAAACTGGTACAACGCCCCTGAGGTGGGGTCAACTGTGGGTGGATCTGGCCTGAAGCTGCGCTCGACTCGTGATCTTGAGCAGGAGTGGACGGCCAATGATCTAGCGTTGTCGGGCAGCACTATCACGGGTAGCGACCAGCCCGAAGGGTGGGGAGAGGGCACTACCATCCTCGTGTCGTTTAG
>DATHXP010000103.1:0-1505 GCA_035459605.1 Halomonas sp.
TCGCCGTGCCCGCGCACCTCCGCCGAGGGCGAGTAGACCCTGAGGTACTCGATCGACAGCCGGTAGCTCTCGCCGCTGGCATAGCCAAGCTCCAGCTCGCGCGCCTTCTTGTGATAGTGCACCTTGGTGGGTATGGGAGCAGACATGGATACCTCCGGTGAGCGGTTTAAGAGGGAAGGAAGAAGAGGGAAGATACATGGGCTGATTACTCCCCTCTTCAAGGCGCGCAGCGCCGCTCTTCACTCTTTGAGCGGGCTGGCCGCGCCTTAAAGGATATACCGCGACAGGTCTTCGTCCATGGCCAGCTCGCCGAGCTGGGAGTCCACGTAGTCGGCGTCGATGACCAGCGGCGTGCCGATGTCGCTGCCCCTGTAGGAGGCCTCCTCGAGCAGGCGCTCCATCACCGTGTGCAGGCGCCGCGCGCCGATGTTTTCGGTGCCCTCGTTGACCTGCCAGGCAATCTGGGCGATGCGCTCGATGCCGTCGTCGGTGAAGCTGATCGCAAGCCCCTCGGTGGCCAGCAGCGCCTGATACTGCTTGGTCAGCGCGGCGGAGGGCTCGGTGAGGATACGCTTGAAGTCCTCCGGCGACAGGGCGTTGAGCTCGACGCGGATCGGCAGGCGGCCCTGCAGTTCGGGGATCAGATCCGACGGGCGCGACAGGTGAAAGGCGCCCGAGGCGATGAACAGGATGTGGTCGGTTCTGACCATGCCGTACTTGGTCGACACCGTGGAGCCCTCGATCAGCGGCAGCAGGTCGCGCTGCACGCCCTCGCGGGAGATCTCGCCGCCGCCGGACTGGCCGCTGCCCTTGGCCACCTTGTCGATCTCGTCGAGAAAGACGATGCCGCTCTGCTCGACGGCATCGACGGCGCGCTGTTTGATATCGTCTTCGCAGACCAGCTTGCCGGCCTCCTCGTCCACCAGCAGCCCCAGCGCATCCTTGACCGTCACGCGGCGCGTCTCGGTCTTGCCCTTGCCCATGTTGGAGAACAGGCTCTGCAGCTGGCTGGTCATGTCCTCCATGCCCGGCGGGGTCATGATGTCGAGGCCCTGGGTCTGGGGCGTCACCTGGATTTCGATCTCCTTGTCGTCAAGCTGGCCCTCGCGCAGCTTCTTGCGAAACGACTGGCGGGTGGCGTTTTCGGTGCGCGGCTGATCTTCCTGGCCGCGCGGCGGCGGCAGCAGGGCGTCGAGCACCCGGTCTTCCGCGGCATCCTCGGCGCGATGACGCACTTCGCCCTTGGACTGTTCGCGAACCAGCTTGATGGCGACTTCCATCAGGTCGCGGACGATGGATTCCACGTCGCGGCCCACATAGCCCACCTCGGTGAACTTGGTGGCCTCGATCTTGATGAAGGGCGCGCGAGCCATCTTGGCCAGGCGGCGGGCAATCTCGGTCTTGCCCACCCCGGTGGGGCCAATCATCAGGATGTTCTTGGGGGTGACTTCCTGGCGCAGCTCGCCGTCGAGCTGCATGCGGCGCCAGCGGTTGCGCAGGGCAAT
>DATHXP010000104.1:0-2675 GCA_035459605.1 Halomonas sp.
TCTCGGCGCCGTCAAGGCGCTGGCCGCCCAGGACGCCGACTGGGTGCCGACCCCGTCCAGCGAGGCCGACGAATCGAGCCTCTATCTGCGCCCCTTCATGATCGCCAGCGAAGCCTTCCTCGGCGTGCGCCCGGCCCGGGAAGTCGACTACTACGTCATCGCCTGCCCCGTGGCCGCCTACTTCAAGGGCGGCGTGACGCCGGTGTCGATCTGGCTCTCTTCACACTACAAGCGGGCCGCTCCCGGCGGCACCGGCTTCGCCAAGTGCGGCGGCAACTATGCGGCCTCCCTGCTGGCCCAGAAGGAAGCCGCCGACAACGGCTGCGACCAGGTGGCGTTTCTGGACGCCATCGAAAACACCTGGGTCGAGGAGCTGGGCGGCATGAACCTGTTCTTCGTCTTCAACGACGGCCGCATCGCGACGCCGCGCCTGACCGACACCATCCTCGAGGGCGTGACCCGCAACTCCATGCTGCAGCTGGCCAAGGATGAAGGCCTGACGCCGGAGGAGCGCCCCATCAGCATCGATGAGTGGCGCGACGGCGTGGCCTCCGGCGACATCAGCGAGGTCTTCGCCTGCGGCACCGCCGCGGTGGTCACCCCGATCGGCCAGCTGGTCAGCGAGAACGGCGCCGTCAAGCATCCTGAAGGCAACGAAGTGGCGGCCAAGCTGCGCAAGCGCCTGCTGGATATCCAGTACGGCCGCGCCGAGGACACCCACGGCTGGATGACACGGCTGGTTTAAAACATCACCCCGGGAGCAGCGCCCGCAACTGGTGATACAGCGATACCGGCGGCTGGGGACGGCCCAGCGAGGAGGTCCGATTCCAGGGAAGGAATCGGTAGCGCCCATGGATGGGTTCACAGCGCCTCCTCGCAGGGCTGTCGCCAGCAAAGCCCTGAGTCGAGCCGGAGCCACCGAGCTTGCTGAGCGAACCCTGCCACGAGAACCCATGACCCGCATCGACTTCTACATTTTGCCGGATACCACCCTGGACGCCCGCCTCGACTTTGCCTGCAGGCTGGCCGAGACCATCGTCGCCAAGGGCTACCGGCTGCACATCCACACCCAGGACGAGGCCATGGCCGGCGCGCTGGACGACCAGCTGTGGATCTTTCGCCCCGACGCCTACCTGCCCCATGCGCTGCTCGGCAGCGAACAGGCCGACAGCGTGTCGGTCACCCTGGGCTGGGAAGCGCCGCCGGCCACCGACAGCGCCGCGCCCCAGGCCATGCTCAACCTGCACAGCGGCATTCCCGAATGGTTCTCGCGCTTCGAGCGCGTCGCCGAAATCATCAACCAGCATCAGGACGTGCTCACCGCCAAGCGCGAGTGCTGGCAGACCTACCGGCAGCGCGGCTATCCGGTCACCGCGCACCAGCTTGGCGGCAAGCGCTGAGCCAGCATGACGCCGGCCGCCCTCCCGGGCTATAATCGGTAGCATTTTTCTCGGCCCGCCCGGCCTGCGCATGCCCTTGACGCGGCATCGCCCGTCGCGCTTGCCATCGCGTAACGTCACCCTCTGTCTTCGTCGAGCCCCGCAATCATCATGGAAAAGACTTACCAACCCGAGCAGATCGAAACCCGCTGGTATGAGCGCTGGGAGGCGGATAACCGTTTTGCGCCGTCCGGACAGGGTGAGCCCTATACCATCATGATTCCGCCGCCCAACGTGACCGGCAGCCTGCACATGGGCCATGCGTTCCAGGACACCATCATGGACACCCTGACCCGCTGGCGACGCATGCAGGGCCGCAACACCCTGTGGCAGGTGGGCACCGACCACGCCGGCATCGCCACCCAGATGCTGGTGGAGCGCAAGCTCGCCGCCGAGGAAGGCAAGAGCCGCCACGACCTGGGCCGCGACGCCTTCATCGACAGGGTGTGGGAGTGGAAGCACGATTCCGGCGGGCAGATTACCCGCCAGCTGCGCCGCATGGGCACCAGCGTCGACTGGAGCCGCGAGCGCTTCACCATGGACGACGGCTTCTACCGGGCGGTGCAGGAGGTCTTCGTGCGCCTCTACAACGAGGGGCTGATCTACCGCGGCAAGCGCCTGGTCAACTGGGACCCCACCCTGCACACCGCGATTTCCGACCTCGAAGTGGAGAACCGCGACCAGCAGGGCCAGTTCTGGCACTTCCGCTACCCGCTGGCCGACGGCGTCACCACCGACGACGGCAAGGACTATCTGGTGGTCGCCACCACCCGCCCCGAGACCCTGCTGGGCGACAGTGCCGTGGCGGTCAACCCCGAGGATAGCCGCTACGCCTCGCTGATCGGCAAGTTCGTGACGCTTCCCCTGGTGGGGCGTCGGATCCCGGTGGTGGCGGATGAACATGCCGACATGGACAAGGGCTCGGGCTGCGTGAAGATCACCCCGGCCCACGACTTCAACGACTACGAGGTCGGCAAGCGCTGCGGCCTTGCGCTGATCAACGTCTTCACCAAGGACGCGACAATCCTCGAGACAGCCGAGGCCTTCGATCCGCAGGGTCGCCCGCTGAAAGACGTGGACACCCGCCTGCCCGAGGCCTACGCCGGGCTGAACCGCTTCGAGGCGCGCAAGCGCATCGTCGCCGACATGGACGCCGCCGGCCTGCTGCAAGAGATCGAGACCGTCAGCAACACCCTGCCCTTTGGGGACCGCTCCGGCGAGGTCATCGAGCCGCTG
>DATHXP010000105.1:0-3185 GCA_035459605.1 Halomonas sp.
CTCGGACAGGGCCGACTGAGACGAACGCGACCGGTCTCGCCCTTTCAGTCCGCCAGGAATCCGGCTGCTGAGTGGGCTTACGCTAGCAATTTGCCTGGTGGATTGAAAGGGCGAACCCGTCTCGGGTGTCGCTGAACGACCCCTATCCGAGTAAGCGAAGCGAACGAGGATATGTCATTCAGCGGCCGCGAGCGGGTGAGGGCATTCGACCTCCTTGCGGTAGAGGGCGTGGTCGTCGCGAATTCAGGCGTCTAAACAAGGCCCATAGCCACATTATGATTAGTGTGGGAGTTAGTCGAAATTTATCCTGACCGGGCTGGTGTTCGAGCGCGCCGGCGTGGCAGCGCGGCTGGTGCGCTTTGCCCAGGCGCTGATCGGGCCGCGTCACGGCGGCCTGGCCATCGTGGCGGTGCTGTCGTGCATGATCATGGGCGGGATGAGCGGCTCGGGGCCGGCGGATGCCGCTGCCGTGGCCATGGTCATGCTGCCGAGCATGACGCGGGCCGGCTACCCCCGGCCCTTCACGGCGACGCTGATTGCGGCCTCGGCCTCCACGGCCATCCTGATTCCGCCGTCGGTGGCGCTGATCCTGTACTCCATCGTGGTGCCCGGGGTCGACCTGCGCGCGCTGTTTGCCGCCGGGCTCTTCCCGGGCATTCTCGCCGGCGTGGCGCTGATGGTGCCGGCCTGGCTGCTGGCGCGGCACTACGGCTGGGAGGCTCCCGGCCAGACGCCGCGACCGCCGCTGGGCGAGAGCTTTCGCCAGGCGATTCCCGCGCTGTTTGCGCCGGTGCTGATTCTCGGCGGGCTGCGCACCGGGCTGTTTACCCCTACCGAGGCCGCCGTCGTCGCTGTCGCCTATGGCGTGGCGGTCGGGGTGTGGCTGACCCGCGAGCTCAACTGGCGCGATCTGTGGGAGCTGCTGAGCGAAGCGGCGATCATCAGCGGCGTGGTCATGCTGATCATCGCCCTGGCCGGTATCTTCGCCTGGTCGGGCACCATGCTGGGCGCCTTCCGGCACCTGGGCGAGTGGGTCATCGCTCTTACCGACAATGGCCTGCTGCTGCTGGTATTGATCATGCTGGCGGTGCTGGCCGCCGGCATGCTGCTGGACGCCATCTCGATCTACCTGATTCTGATGCCGATCCTGATCCCGGTGATGCAGCACTTTGGCTGGGATCCGGTATGGTTCGGTATCCTGCTGGCGATGAATATCGCCATCGGTCAGTTCACGCCGCCGGTGGCGGTCAATCTCATGGTCACCACCGAGGTGGCCAAGGTGCGGCTGGAGCATACGATCGGCTGGGCGCTGGCGTTTGTGCTGGCCATGGCGGTGGCCCTGGCGCTGGTGGTGGCCTTTCCGTCGGTTGCCCTGTGGCTGCCCGAGCGGCTGGGCTATCACTAGCTAGCCTGTCGGCTGGCCGGCTCACGCTGCATGAACCAGTGCGGGGTGCCGATGACCTCTTCGCTGGCCACGGTATCAAAGCCAAAGCGCTGGTACAGCCTGACGTTCTCGACCCTGTCGGTTTCCAGGTAGCCCAGCGCCTGGTGCCGGTCGAGGTGAGCGCAAAGCCGCTCAAGCAGCGCGCTGCCGATGCCGCGGCCCTGGTGGTGAGGCTCAACCGCCAGCGGGCCTAGGTGCCAGTGCATCGGCGCCTGTTTATCGCGCCCTGCCCAGATGCGCACCCAGGCGCGCATGCGCAGCGCGGCGCGGGGGCCGCCGCCGTGCAAAAACGCCGGCAGCGCCAGCAGCTTGCTGGCCAGGCTTGGCTGGCAGCGCCCCGGCGCCGACATGCTGGCAACGCCTACCAGCGCTGGGGAGGCGTCCGAGGCAGCGGCTGGTGACGTGAGAAAAGCGCCCAGCGCCACGCCGCTGCGCATCTGCTGGCGCACAAACGGCGTGAACATCCGTCGCAGGGTGCGCTCGCGCCGCGCCGGGTCGCTGCCGAAGGCCTGAACGTGAGTGGGGTTGTCGCGCATTCCCCGGCCCAGCAGGCGAGCGGCGGCGCTTGCCTGCTGGGCCGATAGCACACGAATCTCCACTGAGCTCGCCGACATAGCTTGCCCCTCGCCAGTCAAGAAACCGGATGGCCGCGCCACACGGGCACGCTGCTTTGATAGCCACAAGAGCAGAAAACAGCGGGGGATGGCAAGTTGGCGGCGGGGCTGCCAAGCTGATAGACAGGCTTGCGTTAATAAGGCGTCGCGTAATGACCGAGACATTTCGTGTCTCCCAACGTCGCTATCTCCCCTGGCTGCTGTGCCTGCTGGCAGGCTTGGCGCTGGTGCTGGCCGCCAGCGCTCAGGAGGGCTCTTCGCGTCAGGCGCTTGTCATGACCATCAAAGGCGCCATTGCCCCGGCCATCAGCGACTACTATCAGCGCGGCCTGAAAATGGCCAGGCAAGGCGAAGCAGAGCTCGTCGTCGTTGAGCTGGACACGCCCGGCGGTCTGGACACCTCCATGCGCGACATGATCAGCGCTACTCTGGCCTCAGAGGTGCCGGTCGTTTTCTACGTGTACCCCGGCGGCTCCCGGGCCGCCAGCGCCGGTACCTATCTGCTTTACGCCAGCCACATTGCCGCCATGGCGCCCGCGACCCACCTCGGGGCGGCGACCCCGGTGCAGCTCGGCGGCGGTTTTACCGGCGGCTCCGATGAAGGGGACTCCGACGAAGGCAATAGCCAGGACAGCACTAAAGCGGAGGGCCAGGCGACTGACAAGCTGTCTTCGGAAGAGCAGACCAGTGAAGACACAGCGGCGCAAGACGACGGCGACGCATCCAAAGGCGAAGCAACGGACAGCAAGCGTCGCGGCAAGAGCGCCATGGAGCGCAAGACCCTTGAAGACGCGGTGGCCTATATTCGCAGTCTGGCCGGCCGCCACGGACGCAACGCCGACTGGGCCGAGCTTGCCGTGCGCGAAGGCCGCACCCTGACCGCCCAGGAGGCCCTGGGAAAAAACGTCATCGACGTGATTGCCACGGACCTCGTCGATCTGTTCGCTCAGATCGACGGGCGCGAGGTGACCATGGCCAGCGCCACCCTGACCCTCGACACCACCAACCTGAGCGTCGAGCGCTTCGAGCCCGACTGGCGCACGGAGCTGCTGGCGGTGATCACCAACCCCAACGTGGCCTATTTTCTGATGATCATCGGCTTCTACGGGTTGATCTTCGAGCTGGCC
>DATHXP010000106.1:0-7940 GCA_035459605.1 Halomonas sp.
GTGGAGCAGCAGGCGCAAAGTATGCACTCGTAGAGGCCATCCAGCTTTTCACGCTCTTCGGGGGACTGCAAACGCTCGATGCTTGGCGGCTGGGTGTCATTCTGCAGGTAGGGCTGAACTCGTTCGTACTGCTGGTAAAAGAGCCCCATATCAACCACCAAGTCGCGAACCACCGGCAGGCCCGGCAGCGGGCGCAGCACCAGCTTGCCCTTCTTGACCACCTCGGACAGCGGCGTGATACAAGCCAGCCCGTTCTTGCCGTTCATGTTCATGCCGTCGGAACCGCATACGCCCTCGCGGCAGCTACGGCGGTACGCCAGTCCGTTATCCTGCTCCTTTACCAGATGCAGCACATCCAGCACCATGAGATCGCGCCCCTGAGTGTCGACCTCGAACTCCTCCATGTGCGGCGCGGAGTCGGTTTCCGGATTGTAGCGGTACAGGGATACCTGAAGATTAGACATCGTGACTCTCTCAGTAGGTGCGTGTTTTTGGCTCGAACTTGTCGACAAGCTTGGGCGCAAAGTTCACGTCGCGCTTGCCGATCTTTTTCTCGGCGGGGTAATACACCGAGTGCTTGAGCCAGTTGACGTCATCACGATCCGGATAGTCGTAGCGCGAGTGGGCGCCGCGGCTTTCCTTGCGCTCCAGCGCGGCAATGGCGGTTGCCTCGGCCACTTCCATCATGTTGTCCAGTTCAAGCGCTTCGACGCGAGCCGTGTTGAAGACCGCAGACTTGTCCGGCAGATAGCCCTTGGCGATGCGCTCACGCAGCTCGGCCAGCCTTTTGACGCCTTCCTGCATGTTGTCCTCCTTGCGGAACACGCCAAAGTCGTCCTGCATGATATTTTGCAGCTCGCGCTTGAGCTCGGGCACCGTTTCGCCGTCCTTGGACTCATTCCAGCGGTTGATGCGCTTCATCGCCGACTCGACGTCGGACTCGCTGGCGGCCAGGTAATCGATACCGGCGTTGAGGGCGTCTTCAATGAACATGCCTGCCGAACGGCCGAACACCACCAGGTCAAGCAGCGAGTTGCCGCCCAGGCGGTTGGCGCCATGCACCGATACGCTGGCTACCTCGCCCACGGCGAACAGGCCGTTGACGATACGATCGTTGCCTTCACCGTCGGGCATGATGGCCTGGCCATGAATATTGGTCGGCACGCCGCCCATCATGTAGTGGCAGGTCGGCACCACCGGGATCGGCTCCTTGGCCGGGTCCACGTGGGCAAAGGTCTTGGACAGCTCGACGATACCCGGCAGACGCTTGCTAAGTACCTCATCGCCGAGATGGTCCAGCTTGAGGAAGACGTGGTCGCCCTTTTCGCCAGCGCCACGGCCCTCAAGGATCTCCATCACCATGGAGCGCGCCACCACATCGCGGCTGGCCAGATCCTTGGCGTTGGGGGCGTAGCGCTCCATGAAACGTTCGCCGTCCTTGTTGATCAGATAGCCGCCCTCACCGCGACACCCCTCGGTCACCAGGGTGCCCGCCCCGTAGATACCGGTGGGGTGAAACTGCCACATCTCCATGTCCTGCATCGGGAAGCCGGCGCGCAGCGCCATGCCCACACCGTCGCCGGTGTTGATCAGGGCGTTGGTGGTGGAGGCGTAGATGCGCCCCGCCCCGCCGGTGGCCAGCACCGTGGCCTTGGATTCGATATGAACCACCTCACCGGTCTCGATGTCCATGGCGATGCAGCCGACCACGTCGCCGTTGGCGTTCTTGACCAGATCGATCACGTACCACTCGTTAAGAAAGGTGGTGTTGTGCTTCAGGTTGTTCTGATAAAGGGTGTGCAGCAGCGCATGGCCGGTCCGGTCGGCCGCCGCGCAGGTACGGGCAGCCTGGCCGCCCTCACCGAAGTTCTTGGACTGGCCGCCAAACGGGCGCTGGTAGATGCGGCCGTTATCGAAGCGCGAAAACGGCAGCCCCATGTGCTCAAGCTCAAAGACCGCCTTGGGGCCTTCGTTACACAGGTATTCGGCAGCGTCCTGGTCAGCGATATAGTCGCTGCCCTTGACGGTGTCGTACATGTGCCAGCGCCAATCGTCATTGGGATCGGCCGAGGCGATGGCACAGGTAATGCCGCCCTGGGCAGACACCGTATGCGATCGTGTCGGGAACACCTTGGACAGCACGGCCGTATTCTTGCCGGACTTGGCCAGCTCCAGACCGGCACGCAGGCCGGCGCCGCCGCCGCCGATGATGATGGCGTCAAATGACAGACTACGCATGTTGGACATGAATCAGGCTCCCCACAGAACTTGGATGCCCCAGACCAGGAACACAAAAATGGCCAGGATGATGACGGACTGGGCGGCGATACGAATCCCTGTCGGCTTGATATAATCGGTGGTCACGGTCCACAGACCGACCCAGGCGTGCCCCGCCAGTGATATGAAGGCGAGCAGAGAGAAAATGCGCATCCAGGTCTGGGCGAAAAGACCGTTCCAGGTTGCGTAGTCCAGATTGGGGCTGAACAGCAGATAACCGACAAGGAAAAGAGTATAGAGCGCCAGGACAACCGCCGAGACACGCTGAATCAGCCAGTCGGAAAGGCCATTGCGCCCTAGATTTGTAATGTTGGTTACCATACCCAGACTCCTGACAGAATAATCAGCAATGCGCTAAGTACAATGGTGATTTGCGCTTTTTTCACGCCGCCTTCAAGGGTCACGCCGATGTCGGCGTCCATGATCAGGTGTTTGATACCGGCTACAAAATGGTATCCAAGCGCCGACAGCAACCCCCAGGCAATCAGCTTGGCCAGGACATTGTTTGCCAGGGTGTCGCGTACCGCATTGAAGCCTGCAGGCGACGACAATGAAGCGTCGAGGGCCCAGAAGGCAAAGATGAGGCCGAAGAAAAGAATGACGCCGGTAATGCGGTGTATGATCGACGTCACGGCGGGAAGGGGAAACTGTATCGTGGACAGATCCAGGTTTACGGGTCGTTTGCTATTCACGGCTTTCTGCACACTCTCTTGGCCCGTGGAGAAATCGTTTGTGCGAGTGCAGCACGGGCGGTGATTTAGGGAAAGGGCGGACGCCGCCTTGAGCGGCATTGTCGTCGTTTCCTGCCAGTCGCAGCGAGAGATTATAAGGTTCTGCATCAGGCATGACAAATGGCATCGGGCCTACCCTCGACCATGGTGGCAAGCTTTGAAGCCCCTTTGCTGGACTATTATCCACGCAGCAGACTGCTGCTCCACGACCCTATCCCGGGCGCCATGCGGATCCCGATGATGCTGAGCGCTGCCCATTGCGCATGAAGACGACGCGGATCGACATGATATACAATGCTGCACCTGCGAAAAAATTGACAATCACGATGACGCTTTTATAGTGGGCAGGACTTTTTTGCCGACAAATTAAGTTAAGCAGCGACATTACGCGGCACCATCCACTCGAGAGGAGGCCAGCCATGGCTGACAGAAAGGCAACGCTGACTGTAGATGGTCTGGACGAAACAATCGAGCTGCCCGTCTACTCGGGCAGCATGGGACCTGACGTCATCGACGTCCGCGGACTGGTCGACGAAGGCATATTTACCTACGACCCGGGTTTCATGGCCACCTCTTCCTGCCAGTCAGCCATTACCTATATCGACGGCAACAACGGGGTTCTACTGCACCGCGGCTATCCCATCGAGCAGCTGGCCGCCAACTCGAACCATGTCGAGCTGTGCTATCTGCTGCTGTTCGGCGAGCTGCCCAACGATGCGCAGTACGCAGACTTCGAAAGCCGCATCAGCAACCACACCATGGTCCACGACCAGATCCACAACTTCTTCAAGGGCTTCCGGCGCGACGCCCACCCGATGTCGATTCTGTGCGGCATCGTGGGCGGGCTGTCGGCCTTCTATCACGATCATCTGGACATCACCAAGCCCGAAGACCGCGAGATCAGCGCGATCCGCCTCATTGCCAAGATGCCGACCATCGCGGCCATGTCCTACAAGTACAACATCGGCCAGCCGTTCCGCTATCCGCGCAACGACCTGAATTTTGCCGAAAACTTCCTCTACATGATGTTCAGCAACCCCTGCGAGGAGTTCACGGTCAACCCGGTGTTTGCCAAGGCCATGGATCGCATCTTCATGCTCCACGCCGATCATGAGCAAAATGCCTCGACCTCCACGGTGCGGCTGACCGGCTCTACCGGCGCCAATCCCTTTGCCTGCATCAGCGCCGGCATTGCCGCCCTGTGGGGCCCGGCTCACGGCGGCGCCAACGAAGCGGTACTGAAGATGCTCGACGAGATTGGTGACGATTCGGAAGAGAACATTCAGCGCTATATCGACAAGGCCAAGGACAAGGACGACAACTTCAAGCTGATGGGCTTCGGCCATCGGGTCTATCGCAACTTCGATCCGCGCGCCAAGGTGATGAAGGAGACCACCGATGAGGTCCTGGCGCAGCTGGGCAAGGCCGACGACCCGCAGCTCAAGATCGCCAAGCGCCTGGAGCAGATCGCCCTGGAAGACGAGTACTTCATCGAGCGCCAGCTCTATCCTAACGTCGACTTCTACTCCGGCATCATTCTCAAGGCCATGGGCATCCCGACCAACATGTTCACGGTGATCTTCGCCGTGTCGCGCACCATTGGCTGGATCTCCCACTGGAACGAGATGCTCAGCGAAAGCTACAAGATCAACCGCCCCCGCCAGCTCTACACCGGTCACCAAAAGCGCGACTACCCGGGCGCGTGACGCTGACGGCATGCAGCCCGCCCCACTCCAGCAAGCTGTAACGAAAGGCCGCCCTGTGCGGCCTTTCGCCTTTGTGCCCCCGAGGCCTGCCTGGGCCGCCCCGCAGGGCTGGCTCAGCGCCCGGAGGGCTTTTCCACACATTCTGTGGATAACCCTGTTCACAACCATTATAAAACCCCGCCAAGACGCCATGAGCTGGGGGCTGCGCTTAAATTGATCATTTTTTGATCTTTTATAAGCTATTGATTTTAATGACTAAAGGAAGGAGTGCCGCAGCCATGCGGCTTTGACGGGCGTTTATGCACATGCCGCGGCTCAGGAACGCGCAAAGTGGACAAGTCAAGCGAAGAATTGCTCGTCTTTTTCGCTGAACGCAGCGCACAAGGCTTGACAGGAGGGGCGCCAGCTCCTGGCAGCAGGGGCAGCCGAGCAGGCATTAAAAAGACGCCCTATGCGGCGCCTGATGGGTCAACCAATCGATGTGCTCTGATACCTCAAAAGCGGACCAGAGTAGAACCAGAGTAGGCAAGTGGCGTCCCATAGGGGGTTCGAACCCCTGTTCCCGCCGTGAAAGGGCGGTGTCCTGGACCGCTAGACGAATGGGACGCTGCGCGCCCATGAAGAGAGACTGGTGGAGCCTAGCGGGATCGAACCGCTGACCTCAACACTGCCAGTGTTGCGCTCTCCCAGCTGAGCTAAGGCCCCGTCTCTTCAAGACGCTGCGCATAGTACTGACTCCCCGGGACAAGGTCAACTCCTGCTCCGGGGCGATTGCGATCGGTTTTGTTCTGCTCAAGCCGCAGAGCTCAAAGCTCCCGATACTGCTTCTCGAAGCGCTTGATCTGCTTCTTGGATATGCCGCCCAGCACTTCAATGGCATGGCGCAGTCGGGCGCGCGTCATGTCGGAGCCAAGAATCGCCATGGCGTCCATCACCGAGGTGCTCGCGGACGAACCGGTAATGGCAATGAATACGGGCGCCAAAAAAGCCCTCATCTTAAGCTCAAAGTACGCGGCCAGCAGCTTCACCTCATCCAGCAGCGCCTGCTTATGCCACGCAGGCAGCGTCTCCAGGCGCCATATCAAAAATTGCAGCAGCTTGAGCAGCGTTTCAGACTCAAGCTTCACGCTATCGAAGTCGCTGGCTTCGATAGGCGGCAAGCCCGAGAAGAAATGCCCCGCCAGCGGAACGACCTCGGATAGCGTCTCGATTCGCGGGCGCACCTGGGGGAGGATCTCGCCGACATAGCGCTCGTTGAAGGCCCAGTCGATAAGCGCCTTCATCAGCGCCTGATCATCGAGGTCCTCGCGAATATACAGACCGTTGAGCCAGGTCAGCTTGCCTAGATCAAATACCGGGCCACCCAGCGAGACGCGCTGGAGGTCAAAGTGCGCCATCATCTCGTCGAGGCTGAACTTCTCGCGCTCATCGGGCATTGACCAGCCCATGCGCCCCAGATAGTTGATCACGGCCTGGGGCAGATAGCCCATGCGCCGGTAGTAGTTGATCGACGTTGGGTTCTTGCGCTTGGACAGCTTGGACTTGTCGGGGTTGCGCAGCAGCGGCATGTGGCACAGCGTCGGCATCTGCCAGCCGAAGTACCCGTACAGCAGCTGATGCTTGGGCGCCGAATTGATCCACTCTTCACCGCGCAGCACGTGGGTGATGCCCATCAAATGGTCATCCACCACGTTGGCCAGATGGTAGGTCGGCATGCCGTCGGACTTGAGCAGCACCTGAGCGTCGACCTGAAGCCAGTCCACCTCAATCGCGCCGCGCAGCATGTCGTTCACCACGCAGGTACCGCTATCGGGTACCTGCATGCGAATCACATAGGGCCAGGCCTCGTTTTCGCGCCGCGCCTGCTCCTCGGCGGGCAGAACCAGATCCGCCGGCTTGAGCGCCAGCTGCATGCCTGCCGCCTTGCGCGCTTCGCGCAAGGCATCCAGCTCCTCGCTGGTGCGATAGCACTTGAAGGCGTGCCCGTCCGCAACCAGCTGCTCGGCGTAGCGCACATAGATATCGCCCCGCTCGCTTTGCCGATAGGGGCCGTGGGGGCCGCCCACATCAGGCCCTTCATCCCACTCAAGGCCCAGCCAGCGCAGCGAATCCAGGATCATCTGCTCGGATTCGGCGGTAGAGCGCGCGCGGTCGGTATCCTCGATACGCAGGATAAACCGCCCCCCGTGCTGGCGGGCAAAACACAGATTGAACAGGGCGATATAGGCGGTGCCCACGTGGGGGTCACCGGTGGGAGACGGCGCGATACGAGTACGTACGGTCATGTCGTCCTTGTGTCCAGAACAATGAAATTGAAGCCCGGCGTCAGGCCAGTGGATACCCGCATTATACGCGGCTGCGCGGTGCGCGGCAGCAGCGCCTGGAATCATTTACCAGCGCTGCGGTCAATAGCCGCTGGAGCACCTACGGTGACTCCAGCGTTGAGCCAGCTGCCTTGCCTCCTTCACGACGATGCAAGATTATCGGATCACTATACGTACCCAGCACCCTAATTTTATACCGCTATAACTACAGGAAGCTCTTCATGGAACCCCTAGGTCCTCGGATCAAGCGACTCAGGCAAGCTGCCAAACTCAACAAGGCCGCTCTCGCCCGACGGGTTGGTGTCTCGGACGTCACGATTTCCTACTGGGAGTCCGGTGCCATCAAACAGATTGGTCATGAACGGCTGGTGGCGCTGTCCGAGGCGCTGGAGTGTTCGCTTGCCACCCTGCTTGATGGCGAAGCCGAACGCTCCTCGCCGCTGTATCTGCACGCCGAAGGCCAGCCGCCCTGGGAGAGCGGCAAGAAAGAGGGTATCGAATTACCGATGGAGCTGACCCCCGGCCAGCGCTGGGACGGTGACTGCTACATGGTGACACCCGCGCCGGGGGCCACCTTTGACTACCTTGAAGAGCGCGACTTGGCGGCCATAGCGCCGACCGATATTTTCCGCCAGCCGGGGCTTTACCTGGTCTCGGAAGGCGGGTCGATTGTCATCCGTCGGGTTGAGCAGGCCAGCAACGGCGAGCTGCAGTTCAAGCATCAGCAAAGCGGCACCGTCATGCCCTACACGCCGGACTTCAAGCTGCTCGGCAAGCTCGTTGCGCTGTGGCGCAGCGAAACCGTCTAGCCGCAAGGAAAGCGCTGAATACATGACGGCGCGTCTCAAGATATTCAGGCCTCATGGCTCGAGCGCTCTTATCTCGACCTGATCGCTGGTCTG
>DATHXP010000107.1:0-3834 GCA_035459605.1 Halomonas sp.
CATATAACCCCAAGGCGTTTGATCGACAGACGCACGGCCGGATACGCAACACGTTATTTAAGTGAGTTGAGACGTTCTTCGTCAGCATGATTTACCCCCTTTTCGCTTGACGACCATAGCGAGCGTGACCCACCTGATCCCTTGCCGAACTCAGCCGTGAAACCGCTTTGCGCCGATGGTAGTGTGGGGTCTCCCCATGCGAGAGTAGGTCATCGTCAGGCACTTATTGTAAAAAGCCCCGAACTCTAAACGAACGAGTTCGGGGCTTTTTTGTGCGTTTCAATAAGCTGCTGTAGGCGCTGCTGAACTTGTAAAGAGCTGCTGTGACGGGCGCCGCCAGGCGCCCTGATGTGGTTGAGGTGCATGCCCGCCGCTTTGCGGCGGTGTCGCAGAAAACGCGCCAGCTGCACTCAGTTCTTCTGGGTGAGCAGGATCTCCACGCGACGGTTGGTTGCTCGATCTTGCGCTGTTTCATTGCCGGCCAGCGGCCGGGTGTCAGCGTAGCCGATAGCTCTGAGGCGGGCTTCCGGCACGCCGCTGGCGGCAAGGTAGCGCAGTACTGAGATGGCGCGGCCGGTCGAAAGCTCCCAGTTGGAAGGGAATTGAACAGTATGGATCGGCACGTTGTCGGTGTGGCCCTCAACGGAGATCTGGCCGTCGAAGGCCTGGAGGGTCTCTACCAGTTCCTGCAGTACCTGTTTACCACCTGCGGTCAACGCGGCCTGACCGCTGGCAAACAGCAGATTGTTATCGATGCGCAGGGTGATGCCGCGATCGCCCTGTGCGACGCTCACTCCATTGATCTCCAGCCCCTTGAAGCGCGGCTGCAGGCCGTGGCTGCGCGGCTGCAAACCAGCGTTCAGCGGTGAGATGCCTGCCGCTATCGCCAAGGCGGACGCTTTCGCCGCGGCGGAGATCGCCCGCTGGTCTGCTTCCGCGTGCTGACCACCCAGCTCGTTGCTGGATAGGGAAAGCATCAGCACAAATAGCGTGATGAGCAGGGTGAGGACGTCCAGGTAGCTCACCAGCCAGCCTTCTCCATCTCCCCCGCCCGGGCTGGGAAAGCTCAGTGACTCACGCGTTTCTCCATCAAGCATGCTGTTCTGCTTTGCCTGTGCTGCGGGGTTCGGAGCCGCTGATTTCGTCATGGTAGTTAGCGACGAAGGAGTGCAGGGTTTCCTCGATAAAGGACGGCAGGCGGCGCCTGGAGATCAGCGAGATACCTTCCAGCACCATGTTCATGGCGATGAGCCGCTCCTCGGTGCGACGCTCCAGCTTGACGGCGATCGGCTTGAATACCAGGTTGGCGAGCAGAATGCCGTAGAAGGTCGTTAGCAGAGCGACCGCCATGCGCGGTCCAATGATGTGCAGGTCGCCGGCTTCCATCACCTCCAGCATGTTGACCAGGCCAACCAAGGTGCCGATCATGCCGAAGGCGGGGGCATAGGTGGCCATGGTGCGAAAGATTTGTGCTTCGGCGTGCTCGCGTGCCTTGAGGCGTACGATGCGCCAGCGCAGCAGGTCAAAGATCTCCTCTTCTTTGGTATTTGCAATCAGCAGCTGAATGCCGTTACGCAGAAAGGGGTTGCGCGTCTTTTGGATAGCCGTCTCTACTGCGCGCACGTCGCCTTTCAGCCACAGGCGCGAGAGGTCAACCAGCTCCCTGATGTCGTCGCGAATGTAGGTGTTCTCGCGCCGAAAGACGATGCCGACCAGGCGCACTACGCGAACCACCTCCTTCAGCGGATAGCTGATAAAGGTAGCCGCCAAGGTGCCCGCCATGACGATGCCCAGCCCCGGCAGGTTGATGAAGCTTTGGGGAGACTCTGCGGTAAAGAGCAGGACGCTGGCGAGCATGACACAGCTCGCCAGGATGCCGATCAGCGTAGAAGGGTTCATTTACACTCCTGACCGTAGATAGGGAGATTGAGCGAGACAGCGTGCTCCCAAGAGAAAGTATCGGCAAAAGAAACAAGCGCTTGAGCTTGTACAAGGCCGCGGTGAAGCGACTCGATCACCAAGGATGTAGAAGATCAGGCCGAATCTGCAAGGCGCGCACGCAGCCGACCGACTGCCTGGCTGTGCAGCTGGCAGACGCGTGACTCGGTCACGCCGAGGACGGCACCAACCTCCTTCAAGTTGAGTTCTTCCTGATAGTAGAGCGCCATGATCAGCTTTTCGCGCTCGGGAAGCGCTTCAATGGCTTCCACCAGCCTGCCGCGCTGCTCATGGTCGAGCAGCCGAGCGAAGGGGTTCTCTGCCTCTCGTTGCGCTAGCCGCCCCTCGCCGCCCTCGTCTATCAGCTCTTCGAAAGGCAGCAGCTGGCCGCTGTTGGTATCGGCCAGCAGGCGACGATACTCTTCCAGCGGCATGTCGAGTTCGGCGGCGATTTCGGTTTCTTCCGGTGCCCTGCCGAGACGCTGCTCAAGCTGGTGTATCGCCTTGTCCACGGCTCGAGCATTGCGGCGCACGCTGCGTGGCAGCCAGTCGCGGCTGCGCAGCTCATCCAGCATGGCGCCGCGTATTCGCAGGTTGGCGAAGGTGGCAAAGCTTGCCCCTTGTCCCGACTTGAAGCGCCCCAGGGCTTCCAGCAGGCCGAGCGTGCCGGCCTGAATGAGGTCGTCAAGTTCGATGCTGGCAGGCAGCCTGACCTGAAGCGCCAGCGCCTGACGACGCACCAGGGGCAGGTGCTGTTCGAGCAGCTCGGTCTGGTCGATCTTCCCTTGTGCTGAGTACATTTCCTTGCCTCGCGACTCGTCGACACGGCCCGCTTGACCTTTAAGGTTCCGGGCTGTCGTGGCTAGCGATGATAGTTGACAATGATCTGAAGCCCGGTGACTCGGACTGGGCGACCGGTTTGCTGCAGCCGAAAGCGAAACTCCAGGGGCTTATCGGCACGCAGGTTGGCTAATGCCTCGCTGTATCCACGCTGACCCATCGCGGGAATGCAGGCCTGCGGATGGCACAGCCGGGCGCTGATCTGTTCTCCAGGCGGCAGCTTGAAGCGCCAGCTCACGCTCTTTATGCGCGCGCCGGGCGCGATGTTGGCCGGAGGCGCAAGCGGTGCCGAACGGCTTTCGCGATCGCTCAGCGCGACTCTTAGCGCTGCGCTCTGGCTGGCTACCCAGCTGCCCGTCGCAGCGGCGCTGAGTGCCGGGAGCACGCAGAGCGCGAGCGCCAGCAGCATGTCTTTGCGTTTCATCATCGCGCCAGCACCAGAAGTTCGATGCCTAGGCAGCTTGCCGCCGCCTGACGCAGATTTTCCAGCAGGCCGCGGCGCGGCAGGTGCGGGGAATGGACAGCGATCAGCCGTCGCGGCCCGTGTCGCTCATGCAGCCGCCTGAGAACCGAGAAGGCGCGCCGGAATGCCTCGGCGTCGGCGTCCACCCACAGCGCCCAGCGCGACTGATGCCTGGCCAGAGTCGCCAAATGGGGGCTCTCCAGGTCGAGCGGAACCACGCGCCAGTGCAGCGGTGAACCGATCCAGCGATGGCCCTGCCCCTGCCAGTGGTCGAGCAGTTCGGTGACCCGCGTCGCGGCGTCAGGAGCGTTGCCCGGCAGGCCGATCACTATCAGGGTATGGGCTGGCGTCGTCTGTCCGCGCGGGGCGATATCGTCCGACGCCGAGCTCGACACGCCTGACCGGTCGGTGCTTGCCCAGTTGCGCAGTCCCGCCGCCTGATCCATCAGATGACTCCCGTATCGATCGTCTGAAGACGGCGAATGGCATCGCGTGCGGAAAAGAACTGCAGCAGGGCCATCAGCAGCGCCGAGTCCCGCCGTCGCCGGCGGCTGCCCAGCATGCCGAGAAGCTCGGCCCTGAGGTCCATGGCC
>DATHXP010000108.1:0-1990 GCA_035459605.1 Halomonas sp.
CCGTCCAGCGTCGCGTCATCGGCCACGGCTTCGGCGCGCTCCAGCTTGGCCACCAGGCCGATCTCGGCGCCGGCCTCGCCCAGCAGCCGGCGCGCTTCGCGCATGTCGTCCGCCGAGCGCGGAAAGGATATCGCCAGATAGTCAACGCCGATATCGATGGCGGTTTTCAGATCTTCCTTGTCCTTGTCGGTCAGCGCCGGCGCAGACAGCCCGCCGCCCTGCTTGTTGATGCCCTTGTTGTTGGACAGCCTGCCGCCCGTCACCACGACGGTGTGGATCTCGCTGCCGTCGACGCGCGCGACGTCCAGCACCACGCGGCCATCGTCGAGCAGCAGCCGGTCGCCGGCTTGCACCTCGTCGGCCAGCGTCTCGTAGTCGCAGCCCACCCGCTCGACGCTGCCGGCGCTGCCGTTCAGCGCGACATCGATAATGAAAGAGGCGCCCACGTCGAGCTCCACCGCGCCTTCGGCAAAGCGGGCGATGCGGATTTTCGGCCCTTGCAGATCGCCCAGGGCGGCCACGCTGCGCCCCTGTCGATCGGCGATTTCGCGCACGCGCTCAAGACGACGGCGGTGATCGTCCGGCTCGCCGTGGGAAAAATTGAGGCGCACCACATCGACGCCGGCGGCAATCATCTGTTCCAGCACGCCTTCGCGGTCGCTGGCCGGGCCGAGGGTGGCGACGATCTTGGTGCGCCGCAGCGGAATATGGTTTGCACTTGTCGCAGTCGTGTCGGGCTGTGTCATGGCGTCCTCGGGAATACTAAGATGGCGCGTAAGTCGTTGACGTTGGTCCGCGTTGGCCCGGTGACCAGCAGAGCGTCCAGCGCCGCGAAGAAAGAATAGGCATCGTTGTTGGACAGACAGGCGCTGGCATCCAGCCCTTTTTCCGCCGCCTGCCGCGCCTGCTCGGGGCCGAACACCGCGCCGGCGTTGTCCTCGCTGCCGTCGATGCCGTCGGTGTCGATGGCCAGCGCATGAATACCGGGCGCGCCCTGCAGCGCATCGAAGGCCCCCAGCAGGTACTCCACGTTGCGCCCGCCGCGCCCGTCGCCGACGACGGTCACGCTGGTCTCGCCGCCGGAAAGAATCAGCAGCGGCTCGCCAAGCCCGGCCTGGCGCTCAAGCGCCAGTAGCGCATGGCGGCGCCCCAGCTCCCGGGCCTCGCCTTCCAGGTCATCGCCCAGCAGCTCGACCGTCACGCCGTCGGCCTCGGCAAAGGCCTGGGCGGCGGCCAGCGCCTCCCTGGCGCGCGCCAGCATCACCTGCCGGTCGCGGGCAAACTCGGGCGCAGCGGGCCGTGGCCAGTCGCTGCTGTTGGCCAGGTAGCTGTGCACCTCGTCAGACACCGGGATGGAGTAGCGCTCGAGAATCGCAAGCGCCTGCCGGGGCGTGCTGTCATCGGCAAGCGTCGGGCCCGAGGCGATCAGCGCGGCCTCGTCGCCGGGCACGTCGGAGATCAGCCAGGTCAGCACCCGGGCGGGATGCGCGGCGGCGGCCAGGCGCCCCCCCTTGATCGCCGACAGGTGGCGGCGCACGGTGTTGATCTCGCGGATTGGCGCGCCGCTGCGCAGCAGGTGGTGGTTGATGTTCTGCTTCTCGGCCAGGCTCACGCCGTCGGCCGGCAGCGTCATCAGCGCCGAGCCGCCGCCGGAGATCAAGGCGATCACCAGGTCATCTTCTCCGAGCCCTTGGACGGACTCGAGCATACGCCTGGCGGCGCGCTCGCTCAGGTCGTCGGGCATGGGGTGGGAAGCTTCCAGCACTTCGATGCGCTGGCCACCGGTCTGCCCTTGAGGAGTGCCCTGAAGCCCATGGCCGTAGCGGGTGACCACCAGGCCGGACAGCGCCGCCTCGGGCTGACTGGCCTGCCAGGCGCGCTCCAGCGCCGCCGCCATCGCCGCGGCCGCCTTGCCGGCGCCCACCACGACGGTGCGGCCCGTCGGGGGCGCAGGCAGCTGATCGGGCAGCAGGGTATCGGGATGCACGGC
>DATHXP010000109.1:0-7761 GCA_035459605.1 Halomonas sp.
GGTAGCGTTCGCGGCGCTGCTGCTGTTTTCAAGCGGGCCCAGCGCACTGGCGTGAAGCGCACTTTCGTCAAGTGCATTGTCGCCAAGCGCATTGTCGTCAAGCACATTGGCATTAAGCGCATTGTTGTCGCCCATCAGCTCGGCGCGCAGCGAGAAGCCGGCGCGGCGCTGGAACAGGGCGTCGACCCGGTCCATCGCGGCGGCAAAGGCGCCGGAGGTCGCCAGCAGGTCGCGCCCCATGCCCTCCCACTGGCAGCCGTTGCCGGAATAGACAAAGACCGCGCCTTGCGCGGGCAGGGCGGCGCGGGCATGGGCGTCGCGCATGGGGCCTCCTGAGCGGTTCAGCGCCGTTCGCTGGGGTGGATCTCGTTGGCCGGCAGCATGGCGTCGTAGCCTTCCTGGCGCAGGCCTTCGATGATTTCCCGGGCGTGCTCGCTGCCCAGGGTCTCCAGGGTCGCCTCGATCTCGGTGGAGCGCAGCGACAGGTCGGTGAAGGCGCGCTGATGGCTGATCTGAATCACGTTGGCGCGCAGCTCCGACAGCAGGCGGGTGAGATCGGCCAGGCCGCCGGGCACGTCGGGGATGCCGACGCGCACGCGCACGATGCGCTCCGAGCGCACCAGGCCGCGCTGGATGACCGACGACAGCGCCAGCATGTCCATGTTGCCGCCGCACAGCACCAGCCCGACGCGCCGGCCGCGAAAGCGCTCCGGATACTCAAGAATGGCGGCCAGCCCCGCCGCCCCGGCGCCTTCGGCGACGGTCTTCTCGACTTCGAGCAGCTGCAGGATGGCGTTTTCGATCTCGAGCTCATCGACCAGCAGGATATCGCTGATGCGCCCGCGCAGCAGCGCCTGGGGCAGCTCGCCGGGCTTACCCACGGCGATGCCTTCGGCAATGGTGGTTCGGCCGCACACGATCGGATCGCCGGCCAGCGCCTGGCTCATGGAGGGAAAGCGCCGGGTCTCGACGCCGACGATCTCGATGGCGGGGCGCAGCCCCTTGGCGGCAACCAGGCAGCCGGCGCTGAGCCCGCCGCCGCCCACGGGAATCACCAGGCAGTCAAGGTCCTCTACTTCGTCGAGCATCTCCAGCGCCACCGTGCCCTGGCCGGCCACGATGTGCGGATCGTCGTAGGGGTGCACGAAGGTCAGCTGCTGCTCGGCGGCCAGCCGGTGGGCATAGAGGGCGGACTCGTCGATGTTGTCGCCCTCCAGGTGCACCTCGGCGCCGTGGCTGCGGGTGTTGCGCACCTTGGTGTTGGGCGTGTTGCGGGGCATGACGATGGTGGCGTGAATGCCCAGGCGGGCGGCGTGGTAGGCCACGGCCTGGGCGTGGTTGCCGGCCGACATGGCGATGACCCCGCGCTGGCGCTGCTGGTCGTCGAGCTGCAGCAGGTGGTTGAGCGCGCCGCGCTCCTTGAAGGAGGCGGTGAACTGGTGGTTCTCGAACTTGATGTACAGCTCGCAGCCGGTCAGGCGCGACAGAATCGCCGAGTGCAGGCAGGGCGTGCGCACCAGGTGCTCGCGGGTGCGCTCGGCGGCGCGCTGGATATCGTCCAGGGTAACGGTGTTGTTATCGCGCATGGGTGAGTCTCCTCGGGCTCGGGTTCAGGCCGTGGCCAGCGGGTGGCGGCGGCGCAGCTGTCGGGCCAGGGCGCGCACGTGCGGGTCGCTGACGCCCAGCGCCTCAAGCGCCGCGTCCAGGTTCAGCACGTAGTCGCGGTTGGGGCCGCTGGGACCGTGGGCGTCGGCGATCTGCCGCGCCATGCGCTCAAGGCTGGCGTCGCCCAGCCAGGCGGCGTTGTCCGCAGTGGCTAGGTAGAGCAGGCCCTGGGCAGTGTCGGCATCGCTGACGCCGTTTTTACCAGTGTTATTAAAGTGTAGCCGGGTGAGCCGGCGCAGATAGCCGTTTTTCTCGCGAATATCCAGCGCGCCCAGGACGGCGGGGCTGATCCGATAGGCCATGCCGTGGCAGATGGCGTCGTCGTCGGGGACCAGCGTGGCGACACGCCCCGGCGCCTCGGGGGTGCCGCGGTGGTCGTGGGAGCCCTGCCAGAAGCGCCGCGTCCAGCCGCGAATCCAGGCCGGGCGGCGCTCCAGATAGTCAAAATCGGCCTTCCAGATCAGCGAACCGTAGCCAAACAGCCACAGGCTGCGGTGGTTTTCAAAGTGCGTCATCTCCTGGTTGAGGCGGGTGGTGTCCAGCATTCTCTCCTGTCCATGTATTAGTGATTTACTCCATGATGCGCCCAACCGCTGGCATTGTCGAAAGGCTTCGCGCGGCTGGCGCCTCGCCACGGGCGCAGCCGCTCACAAAAACACGAAAGTGGCGTAGCCCGCAATCATCGCCATGGCAAAGATGACGGCCACAAAGGCCGCCAGAAGCTTGAGCGTGAACAGCGAGCGCAGCAGGACAAGCTCGGTCAGGCTGGCTCCGGCGCTGCCAATGATCAGCGCCAGCACGGTTCCGGCGCCTACCCCTTTGGCCATCAGCGCCGCCGCCAGCGGTATCACCGCTTCGGCGCGGATGTACAGCGGCACGCCGATGACAGCGGCAGCCGGGATGGCAAGAGGGTTATCCGGGCCGGCGTACTGCTCCAATAGATCAGTGGGCATGAAGCCATAGATCAGGCTCCCAATCGCAATGCCCATGAGCAGATACGGCAGAACGTCCACGAAGTCCGACCAGGCTTCCCGCCCCACGCCGCTGTACCTGCCCTTCCTGGAGGCCGAATCGGCGGCTTGATTGCCGCCGCCGAGCGCCGCTGGCTCGGCGCTACCGCTGTTTTCACAGGCTGCGCATCCAGCCGCCTCTCCCTTCGCCTCGCGGCGGACGTGACGCTCAAAGCCCAGCGCCTGCAGCAGCCCGCCGGCGCTCAACGAGACCAGCAGCGCCGCAAGTGCGTAGATGGCGGTGAGGGTCAGGCCAAAGGTGGCCGCCAGCAGGGCGACAATGATGGGATTGAGCAGCGGGGAAGCGAACAAGAAAACCATCATCGGCCCGAAGCCGGCGCGTGCACGGATCAGACCTTTCAGCATGGGAATGGTCGAGCAGCTGCAAAAAGGCGTGATGGCCCCCAGCCCGGCGGCGAGAAAATAGCCTCTGCTTCGGCCGGAGCTCAGCAAGGCTTCGACCCTGGATGGCGGGATATGGCGTTGAAGCGCGCCAACCAGCAGGCTGATGCCAAGAAACAGCGCCGATAGCTCGACGGCAAGAAAGGCAAACATGCTCAGCGCACCTTGCAGCTGGGAGGGCATTTTTACTCCTGCAGTTCTAGAATTATAGAAACATCTCGGGAGAGTAGTTTGCTATGGGTCGCCTTGTCAACGATAATTCTAGAAATGTGAAATACACTGGACTGGAGGGCGCAGATGGAGCATGACGCGGTTGCCGCCAGCTTGGCCGAGCTGGGGAATAGCCACCGGCTGGCGGTGTTTCGCTTTTTAGTCAAGGCCGGCTATCGGGGAGCTCCGGTGGGGGACATACAGCAGGCGCTGGGGATCCCGGCTTCGACGCTGTCACACCACCTTGCGCGCATGGCGAAGGTGGGGCTGATCCGCCAGGAAAGGCGTGGCCGCACCCTTGTCTGCCTGCCTCAGTACCAGCATCTGGAAGATTTGGTTGAGTTCCTGCAAGAAGAGTGCTGTGCCGGGGTGTCGGTCGAGCCTGCCGAGGTATCGCTGGATCATGACGCCTGATCGTACCCTGAGCGCCTGGGGCCCTTGCGACCGGGTATTTCCACGGGCGTGATCTCGGCGTCAAAGCTGCCGGCCCAGATTTCCAGCGCGGCGCTGACCACCGTCTGGGCGCCCGATCCGCACACGCGATTGACGGTCAGCGCGGGCACCGCGACGGGCAGCTCGGCGCCGATGCCGGCTTGGCGTGCCGGGTTCATCTTCACGCCCGCCTGGATGACGTTGCCTCCTGGGTTGACGGGAAGCGGCTGCGGGTGGCGTTGGCGATGCGCACCAGCGCCAGCATGACCGGCACCTCTACCAGCACGCCCACCACCGTTGCCAGCGCCGCGCCGGACTGCAGCCCGAACAGGGCGATGGCGGCCGCCACGGCCAGCTCGAAGAAGTTGCTGGCGCCGATCATTGCCCCGGGTGCGGCAACGCTGTGGGGCACTCGCCACGCCTTGGCCCAGCCGTAGGCGATGAAGAAGATCAGGAAGGTCTGGAGAATCAGCGGGACGGCGATCAGCACGATATGCAGCGGGTTGGCGATGATCACATCGCCCTGGAAGGCGAACAGCAGCACCAGGGTGATGATCAGGCCGATCGGGGTGACGGGCGCCAGGCGTTTCATGAAGACGCTGTCGAACCACTCGACGCCGCGCCGCCTGATGATCGCCTGACGCGTCAGGTAGCCGGCGCCCAGCGGGATCACGATGTAGAGCACCACCGACAGGATGACCGTATCCCAGGGCACCTGGATGTTCGACACGCCGAGCAAAAAGACCACGATGGGCGCGAAGGCGAACAGCATGATCAGGTCGTTGAGCGCCACCTGGACCAGGGTATAGGCCGCGTCGCCGCGGGTGAGGTAGCTCCACACGAAGACCATGGCGGTGCAGGGCGCAGCGCCCAGCAGGATGGCTCCGGCCAGGTATTCGCTGGCCCGTTCGGCAGGAATCAGCGGCGCGAACACCACGGTCAGAAAGAACCAGGCGATGGCAAACATGGAAAAGGGCTTGATCAGCCAGTTCACCGCCGTGGTGATCACCAGCCCTCTGGGCTGACGGCCAACGCCGAGGATCGCGGTGAAATCGATCTGCACCATCATGGGAAAGATCATCGCCCAGATCAGCACCGCCACCGGGATCGACACCTGGGCATACTCGAAGCGCGACAGGGTCTCGGGGATGGCCGGAGCAAACTGGCCGAGCAGCACGCCGGCGAGGATGGCCAGGGCGACCCACAGCGAAAGGAAACGCTCGAATAGCCCCATGCCTGCGGAGGTATCGGGGGTCTGGGCAGTCGACTGAGTGGACATTGCGCTACTCCGGGAGGTGAATCAGCGGTTGCAGGATGCCTTATGCTTCGTCTGTCTGGGCGGGGCAGGCGGCCAGCGAGGAGATCAGCGGCGCGCAGGCTTCTGGATGCCCCGCACAGCAGTCGTCGACCAGAAAACGGATCATCTCCCGCATGCGATTCAGGTTGGCTCGATAGATGATGGAGCGGCTCTGGCGCTGGGAGAGAACCAGCTCGGCGCGGGCAAGCACCGACAGGTGCGCCGACAGCGTGTTGTGCGGCACCCCCAGCTGTCTTGCGATCTCGCCCGCCGGAAGCCCCTGTGGCTCATGGCGAACCAGGAGCCGAAGCGCTTCCAGTCGCGTCTCTTGCGCAAGCGCGCCGAAGCCCGCTAATGCCTCTGTCTCTGATATCTCCATATGTCCAAAAGTATAGACATGTGGGGGTCCAGTCAAGCTCGGCTTTCTCAAGGAGGCGTTGCGCCGGCTCCGAGCTGGGCGCGCTGAGAAGACGCCGGTCGCAGCCTTAGTGCCCGATTGGGACGATACTTTACGCGCTGTTTGGTAAATAGTGTTTGACCCGGGCTTGGTAAGTGGGCATGCTAGCGCCAGTAGGTTGGCAAGCTGAACATCGCAAAGTGGTTATCGAAGCCTGAGCGTGACTCGATACCCGGTGAAAGTCTCTTGTTTATCCCACTAGCAACTCGGGGTTTTCCCGGCTACATATTATTGTATTATCGAGGTATAGCGACACATGGCTACCGGTACCGTCAAGTGGTTCAACGACACCAAAGGCTTTGGCTTCATTTCTCCGGACGAAGGCGGCGACGATCTGTTCGCGCACTTCTCCGAAATCCAGGCAGACGGCTTCAAGTCTCTGCAGGACGGTCAGAAGGTTTCCTTCGACGTGACCCAGGGCAAGAAAGGCCTGCAGGCGTCCAACATCACCGCGCTCGACTGATCGCTGATGTGGCTTAATCCCCTCCACTGGGGATGAAGCAGGCAGCTGGTAGTAAACAGCTGGCAGTAAACAGAGAGGCCCGCCTAGGCGGGCCTTTTCACGTCTATAACTTGCTAATATATGGCCGTATCGCCAGCGCTGCGCCTCGCGGTTGCCTTCGCCTTGCGCTAGAGTGGCGTCTTTTCTTTGGAGTAGAGAGTCAATGAATGGCCCCAACGAGCTGATTATCGAGCCGCGCAGCGGTCGCGCCGCCGACGCCTGCGTGTTTATCCTGCACGGCCTGGGCGCCGACGGCCGTGATTTCGAGTCGCTGGTGCCGGCCTTGAATCTGCCGAGCAGCCTGGCGGTGCGCTTTATTCTGCCGCATGCGCCGCGGCTTCCGGTCACCGTCAACGGCGGCATGGTCATGCCCGCCTGGTACGACATCAAGGAAATGAGCCTGGAGCGTAGCGTTGACGAGCAGCAGCTCAGGGCAGCGGCGGCGCGCATTCAGGCGCTGGTCGATGAGCAGCTCGAGCACGGCATCGCCGCCGAGCGAATTATTGTGGCGGGCTTCTCCCAGGGTGGCGCCGTGGCCTATGAGGCGGCGCTCAGCTATCCGCGGCGCCTTGGGGGGCTGCTGGCCATGTCTACCTATCTGGCTACCGCCGACAGCCTGGACTACGCGGCGGCCAACCGTGAGCTGCCCATCGAGATTCACCACGGCATCATGGACCCGGTGGTGCCGGAGTCGCTGGGCCGCGCGGCCCGCGACCGGCTGGCCGAGCTGGGCTATCCGGTAAACTATCGCCAGTACCCCATGGCGCACGCCGTCTGCCCGCAGCAGATCGCAGACATCAGCCGCTGGCTTGGCGAGCGCCTGGGTCGGTGAATCGACCGGGCATGGAGCCCCAAGATAGCGGCGAGCCTGCGGCTCCGAGGCTCTCCGCGACGCACTGGCGCAGCTGCCTGCGCAGCGTGCGGCCCGGCTTTCTTCCGCTGGCGGCCTTGTGCGCCGGGCTGGCCATCGCAGCGGTGCGGCTTGAGGGGCACCCCCTGGCCGTGTTCGATGTCACCCTGGCCATGCTGGCGGCGCTGCTTGCCCACGCCGCGGTCAATCTGTTCAACGAGCATCACGATTTTGTCAGCGGGCTGGATGCCGCCGCGACGCGCACCCCGTTCTCCGGCGGCAGCGGGTCGCTGCAGGACTTTCCCGAGGCGGCGCCGCTGGTGCGCCGGACCGCCGGCGCCTGCCTGCTGGGCGTGGTGCTGATCGGAAGCTGGTTTGTGTGGCGCTCGGGCCCCTGGCTGCTCGCCTATGGATTGCTTGGCGTGCTGCTGGTGGTGAGCTACACCGGCGTGCTGACGCGCCACCCGCTGCTGTGCCTGCTGGCGCCGGGGCTGGGGTTCGGCGTGCTGATGGTGGCGGGCACCTTTCATGCGCTGGCCGGTGAATTCTCATGGCTGGCGCTGCTGGTGTCGCTGCCGCCGGCGCTGATGGCCAGCGCTCTGCTGCTGCTCAACCAGATTCCTGATATCGAAGCCGATCGCGGCGCCGGGCGCCACCATCTTGCCATTCAGCTGGGCGCGTATCGATCCGCGCTGCTGGCGATGGCCATGGTGTGGCTGGCCTTCGTGCTGGTCGCGCTGACGGTGTGGGCCGGCAGGCTGCCGACTCTGGCGCTGTGCATGTGGCTGGTCCTGCCCTTGCTGGCGAGCTGGCTGATGCGGCTGCGCGCCTTCAAGACCAGTCCCGGGCGCGACACGCTGCTGCCGCTGCTGGGCCTGAACGTGGTGATCCTGCTGACGAGCCTGGGGCTGCTGAATGCTGGCCTGTGGCTGGCCG
>DATHXP010000110.1:0-7143 GCA_035459605.1 Halomonas sp.
AGTCGCGCACAGCTGCCCGGCGGCAAGGCCATGCCGGTGCGTGACCTGCTGCTGGCGCGCGCCGAGCGCTTCGCGCCGGGCACTCGCCTGACCACGGAGACCTCCTCATGAGCAACGCCAGCCGCCGCGACCAGCCCAGAAAAGGCGACGGAGGCATGGCGGTACGCGCCGCCGCCGCCCGCGCCATCGCGCCGATCATCGCCGGCAAGGGGTCATTGAATCGCCTGGACGACCATCAGGTCGTGGTGCGCGACCGCGGCCTGTTCAAGGAGCTGTGCTACGGCGCCTGCCGCACGCTGCCGCGCCTGGAGGCGCTCAGCGCCCAGCTGCTGGAGCGCCCCTTCAAGGCCCGGGACGCCGATGTCCAGGCGCTGCTGCTGATCGGCATCTATCAGCTGCTCTACCTGCGCATTCCTCCCCACGCCGCCGTGGGTGAAACCGCCGGCGCCGCGCGCCTGCTGAACAAGGAGTGGGCCACCCGGGTCATCAACGGCTGCCTGCGCCGCCTGCAGCGTGAATCCACCCGGCTGCAGGCAGAAGTCGACAAGGATCCCGCAGTGGCGCTGCTGCATCCGCGCTGGTGGCTCAGCGCCCTGCGTCAGGCCTGGCCCGACGACTGGCGTGCCATTGCCGAGGCCAACAACCGCCCCGGCCCCATGACCCTGCGCGTCAACCGCCGGCTGGGCGATCGCGAACGCTATCGCGAGCTGCTCGACGGTCCCGGCCTCAGCTCGCGCCTGTGCCCTCACGCCCCGGACGGCCTGACGCTTGAAACCGCCTGCGACGTCTCCGAGCTGCCCGGCTTTCAAGAAGGGCTGGTCAGCGTGCAGGACGAATCGGCCCAGCTGGCGGCGGTGCTGCTGGGTCCGGTGATTGCACCGCGCCCCGGCTCGCGCGTGCTCGACGCCTGCTGCGCGCCCGGCGGCAAGACGGCCCATCTGCTGGAGCTGTTCGATATCCACCTGACCGCCATCGACAGCGACGACGCGCGACTGGCGCGGGTCGAGGATACCCTGACCCGGCTGGGCCTTGCCGCCGAGCTGATCCACGCCGATGCCACCCGGCGCGACTGGTGGGATGGCACGCCTTTCGACGCCATCCTGCTCGATGCGCCCTGCTCGGGCAGCGGGGTCATCCGTCGCCACCCGGACATCAAGCGCCTGCGCCGACCCTCGGATATTGCCAAGCTCGCCGAGCTGCAGGCGCGCCTGCTCGACAACCTGTGGCCGCTGCTGGTTCCCGGCGGCACCCTGCTGTATGCCACCTGCTCGGTGCTGCCTGAAGAGAATATCGATCAGATCAAGGCGTTTCTGACACGCACCCCAAACGCCGAAGCCACCACGCCGCGCAGCCTCTCCTGGGGGCGCCCGTCGGGGGCCGGCCAGCAGCTGCTGCCCAGCCCCGACAGCCACGACGGCTTTTTCTATGCCAGACTGAGAAAGCAGGCAGATGCCTGAGCGCTGTCTGCCCTGTCATATTTCTGATTCATCGGCCATGGAGAGCACATCATGAGCAACGTCTACAAGCATATCGAACTGACCGGCAGCTCCGAAAAGAGCGTCGAAGACGCCGTTCAGCGCGCCCTCGCCAAGGCCTCGGAGAGCCTGCGCAGCATGCGCTGGTTCGAGGTCATCGACACCCGAGGGCACATCGACAACGGCCAGGTGGCCCACTGGCAGGTCACCATCAAGGTCGGTTTTACCCTCGAATAAACGCGCCCTGTTCTTCCACGCGCGGCTGGTTTAGGCTGGCCGCCATTCCAGCGACGGCGCGCCAAGGCGCCGTCCCTACGCGGCAGACATTGAGAAGCGATGAAGATCATCATCCTCGGCGCCGGTCAGGTCGGCGGCACCCTGGCCGAACACCTGGCCCATGAAGAGAATGACATCACCGTAGTGGATACCGACAGCGAGCGGCTGCGCGAGCTCAACACGCGCCTGGATATCCGCACGGTTACCGGTCGCGCCTCCTACCCTGCGGTGCTGCGCCAGGCCGGCTGCGAAGACGCCGACATGCTGATTGCGGTGACCAACACCGATGAAGTCAACATGATCGCCTGCCAGGTGGCCCATACGCTGTTTCGCACGCCGACCAAGATCGCCCGGGTGCGCGCCACCGCCTACCTGACGCGCAAAGGGCTGTTCGCCCACGACGCGGTGCCCATCGACGTGCTGATCAGCCCCGAGCAGGTGGTCACCGACCACATCCGCCGGCTGATCGAGCATCCCGGCGCCCTGCAGGTGCTGGAGTTTGCCGGCGGACTGGTGCAGCTGGTGGCGGTCAAGGCCTTCTATGGCGGGCCGCTGGTCGGCCAGGAGCTGGGCTTCCTGCGCCGCCACATGCCCAGCGTCGCCACGCGCGTGGCGGCCATCTACCGGCGCAACCGCGCCATCATTCCCCGCGGCGATACCGTCATCGAAGCCGACGACGAGGTGTTTTTCATTGCCGCCCGACGCGACATCCGCGCGGTGATGAGCGAGCTGCGTCGCCTGGAGCGCGACTTCCGGCGCATTTTGATCGTCGGCGGCGGCAACATCGGCCAGCGGCTGGCCGAGCACCTGGAACACAGCCATCAGGTCAAGATCATCGAGCACAGCTTCAAGCGCTGCACCCAGCTCTCCGAACACCTCGACCGCACCGTGGTGCTGCACGGCAGCGCCACCAGCCAGCGCCTGCTGGAAGAGGAGAACATCGAGGACTGCGACATCTTCTGCGCGCTGACCAACGACGACGAGGTCAACATCATGTCGTCGATGCTGGCCAAGCGCATGGGTGCCAAGAAGGTGCTCACCCTGATCAACAACGCCGCCTACGTGGATCTGCTGCAGGGCGGCGAGATCGACATCGCCATCTCGCCCCAGCAGACCACCATCGGCAGCCTGCTGACCCACGTGCGGCGCGGCGATATCGTCAACGTGCACTCCCTGCGCCGCGGCGCCGCCGAGGCCATCGAGGCCATCGCCCACGGCGATACCCAGTCGTCCAAGGTGGTGGGGCGCAGCATCGCCGAGATTGACCTGCCCGAAGGCACCACCATCGGCGCGGTGGTGCGCGGCAACGAGGTGCTGATCGCCCACGGGAAGGTGGTCGTGGAGTCGGGCGACCACGTAATTCTCTTCGTGGTCGACAAGCGCCGCATCCGCGACGTGGAGCGCCTGTTCCAGGTCGGGCTGTCCTTCTTCTGATGGCGGGCTCTATGGCAGGTTCCGATGGCGGATGCTGACGGCATGACAAGGAGGCCGCGCGCATGAGTCTACGCATGATTCTGCGCATCCTGGGTCTGCTGCTGATGATGTTCAGCCTGACCATGGCGCCGCCCATCGTGATCTCGCTAATCTTCGACGACGGCATGTGGCAGGCCTTCGTGCTGGCGCTGACGATCACGGCGGGGATCGGGGCGGTGATGTTTGTGCCCAACCGCCGCGCCCGCAGGGAGCTGCGCACCCGCGACGGCTTTCTGATCGCGGTGCTGTTCTGGAGCGTGCTGGGCTTCTCGGGCTCGCTGCCGCTGATGCTGACCGGCAGCTCGGCGCTGACCATCACCGATGCGGTGTTCGAGTCGTTTTCCGGGCTCACCACCACCGGCGCCACCGTGATCACCGGCATCGACCTGCTGCCCGAGGCCATTCTCTATTACCGCCAGCAGCTGCAGTGGCTCGGCGGCATGGGCATTGTGGTGCTGGCGGTGGCGATTCTGCCCACGCTGGGGGTGGGCGGCATGGCGCTGTATCGCACCGAGATCCCCGGCCCGCTCAAGGACTCCAAGCTGACCCCGCGCATCACCGAGACCGCCAAGGCGCTATGGTACATCTACCTGACCCTGACCGTCGCCTGCATGCTGGCCTACATGATCGCCGGCATGGACTGGTTCGACGCCCTGGGCCACAGCTTCTCGACCGTAGCCATCGGCGGCTTCTCGACCCACGACGCCAGCATCGGCTACTTCGACAGCGCCGCGGTGGAAATGGTCTGCGTGTTTTTCCTGATCGTTTCCGCCATGAGCTTCAGCCTGCACTTCGTGGCCTGGCGCGAGCGCAGCCTGAGTCACTATCTGCGCGACCCCGAAGCGCGCTTTTTGCTGCTGTTTCTGGCCGGGCTGGCGACCATCACCGTCGTCTCGCTGTGGCTCACTCGCCACGCCACGCCGCTGATATCGCTGCGCCATGCCGTGTTTCAGACGGTGTCGGTTGCCAGCACCGCCGGCTTCGGCGTGGCCGACTTTGCAGGATGGCCGGGCGCCCTGCCCTTCCTGCTGTTCACCGCAGCCTTTGTTGGCGGCTGCTCGGGTTCGACCGGCGGCGGCATGAAGGTCATTCGCATCATCCTGATTCTCAAGCAGGGCATGCGCGAGATCATGCGCCTGATTCATCCCAACGCGGTCATCGCGGTCAAGATCAACAAGGTGACGGTGCCCGACAGCATCGCCCAGGCCGTGTGGGGCTTCTTCTCGGCCTATGTGATCGTGTTCTTCGCGCTGCTGGTGGGTATCATGGCCACCGGCGTCGACCAGGTCACGGCCTGGTCCACGGTGGGCTCGGCGCTCAACAATCTGGGCCCGGCGCTGGGCAACGCCAGCGCCCACTACGGCGAGCTGCCGGCGCTGGCCAAATGGTTTCTGGTGATGGCCATGCTGCTGGGCCGGCTCGAGATCTTCACCGTGCTGGTGCTGTTTACGCCGGCGTTCTGGCGCAAGTAGGCAGAGCGCTTGACGGCCGGTTTCGCGCCTGAACTCCTGACGCCAAGCCGTGCCGACGGCACGCCAGGTTTGGCCAGCCCTGCCCCTTGGGTGATAATCGCTTACCACTTTGCACAGTCGAGCCGTAATGAACCAGCTACCTGACACCGCTGCCCCCCCCCACGACAGTCTGGCGACGGCGGGCCCGCGTCGCACACTTGACGTCGGCGGCACCCGCTACACCCTGATTGGCACGGCCCACGTCTCGGCCGAAAGCGCCGGTGAAGTGCGCGCGCTGATTGCTTCGGGCGAGTTCGATGCCGTGGCCATCGAGCTGTGCGAATCGCGCTACCACAACCTCGCCAATCCCGATCTCATGGCCGAGCAGGATCTGTTTCGGGTCTTTCGTCAGGGCAAGGCGGGCATGGTGGCCGCCAGCCTGGCGCTGGGCGCCTTCCAGCAGCGGGTCGCCGAGCAGTCCGGCATCGAGCCGGGCGCCGAGATGCGCGCCGCCATCGATGAGAGCCAGCGCTACGGGCTGGCGCTTGAGCTGATCGATCGCGACATCGGCATCACGCTCAAGCGGATATACGCCAACGTGCCCTGGTGGCAGCGCTTCGCGCTGTTCTCGGGCCTGCTGGGCAGCGTGCTGTCGCGCCAGGACGTCAACAGCGATGACATCGAGAAGCTCAAGCAGGGCGACGTGCTGGAGTCCACCTTCAGCGAGTTTGCCGCCGAGTCGGAGGCGCTGTTTACTCCGCTGATCAGCGAGCGCGATCGCTACATGACGCTGCGCCTCGCCGAGTCCTGCCCGCCGGGACGCTTCCGGCACGTGCTGGTGGTAATCGGCGCCGGCCACCTCAAGGGCATGGCCGAGCACCTGGAGGCCCCGCTGCCCGAGGCGCCGCAGGCCGAGCGCGAGGCGCTCGAGGCCACGCCGCCGCCGTCACGCCTGTGGAAGCTGCTGCCCTGGCTGATTACCGCGCTGGTCATCAGCGGCTTCGCCGTCGGCTTTTCGCGCAACACCGAGCTTGGCTGGCAGCTGGTCATGGAGTGGTTTGTGATCAACGGCGTGCTGTCGGGGCTCGCCACCCTGGTGGCGCTGGCGCACCCGGTCACCGTGGCTGCCACGGCGCTGGCCGCCCCGCTGACCTCGCTGAACCCGACCATCGGCGCCGGCTTCGTCGCCGCCGGCGTGGAGCTTGCCATGCGCAAGCCCAAGGTGCGCGACTTCAAGACCCTGCGCCACGACGTCACCCACTGGTCGGGCTGGTGGCGCAACCGGGTCTCGCGCACCCTGCTGGTGTTTCTCACCGCGACGCTGGGCTCCGCCGCCGGCACCTGGGTCGCGGGCTTTCGCATCGCCGGCGCGCTGCTGGGCAGCTGACGACGGCAGCGCCCACACCGAGGAGAAAGCCATGTCACGCCAGTTTGCGATCCTGGGCCTGGGCTATTTCGGCATCACCGTGGCGCGCGAGCTGCGCCGCCAGCGCGACGGGGTGCTGGGCGTCGACATCGACGAGGCTCGCGTGGACGCCTTTGCCGACCTGCTCAGCCACGCCATTGTCGGCGATATCACCGACGAACAGGTTCTCGACCAGCTCGCGCTGAGCGAATATGACGCGGTGGTCATCGATACCGACGACAACATCGAGGCCAGCATGATCTGCACCCTGCTGGCGCGCGAACAGCAGGCCCGGGAGATATGGGTCAAGGCCCACTCCGACATGCACTATCGCCTGCTCAAGCGTCTCGGCGCCGACCACGTGGTCTACCCCGAGTACGATATCGGGATCCGGGTCGGCGAAAGTCTCCACTACCATGCCATGGTCGACTTCATCGACCTGGGCAACCGCCAGTTCGTGGTCGAGCTGCAGACCACCGACCAGCTCGAGCACACCTTCGCCACCGCGGGCGACCTGCGCCGCAAGCACGACAACCTCTCGGTCATCGCCATCAAGCGCGGCAGCGAGCTGATCCGCACACCCGCGGACGACACGGCCCTGAAAGGCGAAGACAGCCTGGTGCTGCTGGGTGAGCTGGAGGAGCTGCGCGCTCTGGCCCGACGCCTCTGAGCAGGAGAAGGAAATGGGAATGCGAGAGCGCCTGCGCCAGCCACTGCGACAGCTCCCCCACGGGTCCGTGCTGACCTTCTCCCTGCCCGAACTGCTGTTGCTGGGCTTCGTGCTGCTGAGCAGCCTGGGCACGCTGCTGCTGCTTATGCCTGGCGCTGCCTACCAGCCGCTGACCTGGCACCAGGCCCTGTTCACCGCCACCTCGGCGCTGACGGTGACCGGCCTAGGGGTCGTCGATACGCCATCGCTGACGCTGTTCGGGCAAATCGTCGTGCTGGCGCTGATCCAGATCGGCGGCCTGGGCTTCATGACCTGCGCCGCCATGATGATGGTCGTGCTCGGCGTGCGGCTGCCGCTGCATCACAAGCGGCTGATCAGCGAAAGCCTCGACCA
>DATHXP010000111.1:0-4973 GCA_035459605.1 Halomonas sp.
GTGTTGCGCTGGCGATAATCAAAGAGGTCAGGATGACCTATTTGATTGCCGAATTAATAGCTCAGGCGCTGGCAGCGCCGCTCAGCGCCTGATCCAGGTCGGCGATCAGGTCGTCGACATCCTCCAGGCCGACCGACAGGCGCAGCATGGCGTCCGAAATGCCGCGCCGGGCGCGCTCCTCGGGCGCTACTCCATGGTGGGTGGTCGTGCAGGGCTGGGTGACCAGGCTTTCCACGCCGCCGAGGCTGGGCGCCAGACCAAACAGCTCGAGCCGATCCGCCACGCGGGTAGCGTTTTCACCGCCGCCCTTGACCTCGATGCTCAGCATGCCGCCGAAGCCGTGCATCTGCTCCTTGGCCAGCGCATGCCCCGGAAAGTCGGTCAGGCCGGGGTGCAATACCCGCGCCACCTCGGGGTGGCGAGCCATGGCTTCGGCGATGCGCAGGGCCGAGTCGTTTTGCTGACGCACCCGAACGACCAGCGTTTGCAGGCTGCGCCCCAGCCGGGACGCTGTGTCCGGAGAGATCATCGAGCCAAGATTTTTGCGCCAGTTCCATATCGGCAACAGCAGCTCCTGCGATCCCATCAGCGCGCCGGCCGTCAGATCGCTGTGTCCGCCGAGATATTTGGTGGCGCTGTGCATGACGATATCGGCACCCAGCGCAAGCGGCTGCTGATTGACCGGCGAGGCGAAGGTGTTGTCCACGGCGACCAGCGCGCCCCGGGCGTGTGCCTTGGCTGAAATCGCACGAATGTCGAATATTTCAAGCGCGGGGTTGGTGGGCGTTTCAAGAAAGACCAGTTTTGCCCCTCCCTCCAGCAGGTCATCAAGCCGTTCCAGCTCGCTTCCCAGCACCAGGTGGGTCTCGATGCCCAGCAGCGGCAGCTGATCTGCCAGCAGCTCCAGCGTGCCGCCGTAGGCGTCGCCGATGCCGACAATGCCGTCGCGACCGTGGGTCAGAAACAGCGCCGTTATCGCCGCCATGCCGGAGCAGAACGACCAGGCGGCTTCGGCGCCTTCGAGGCCGGCCAGGGTTTCCTCCACGGCCAGGATCGATGGGTTCATGCCGTAGCGGGTGTAGAGACTTCCCGGCCTGCGCCCGTCGACGACATCGAGCAGATCGGCTGTCGACTCGAAGGTGAAAGTCGTCGTGTCGTAGACCGGCAGGTGGGCGCTGCCATGCGCATCCTTGAAGTTGTGGCCGTGGATGCTTCGGGTTGATAGTCCACGCCTGCGATTGTCATTCATGTCCATTCTCCAGGGCCCTTGAGGCCGTTGCTTGGGGGTGTCGCTGCTGCCCGCGGGTGGCGTCTGAAACGCGGCTTCCATTGGTCAGGCGATACCTTATCAGCCTAGACCTTAATTCCAGCAGCGGCGCGCCACGGTGTGCAAGCCGCGACAGGGCGCTGTCATGGGAAAGGCAGGCCGCATTCGTAGTGTATTATTACATAATACGTATAAATACATTATTGATGCCTGATGGAATTCAAGATTACGCGCCTTATCTTGATTATTTTCTCTACGCCATCGACACTGAGCGGGCAGGGGAGATAGCCACTGCGATGGGGCGAGAGGATGGCAATGAGCGATAAAATGACATGACGCACAGGCAGCTGTTACCTGACGACCTTGGTTCTTCCGGGCAGTCGGTGGTCAAGCCGGTTGTCGAGCCGGTCGTCGAAAGAGCCGAGCGACTGAAAAGCGCCGTGCCGCGCATTCGCGCCGCAAGTGATATTGACGCCGTGGCGGCTTGGCTGGCCGAGTATCGGGCCAGCCCGCACACCCAGCGGGCCTACCGGCGTGAGGTCGAGCGGCTGCTGCTGTGGCTCGATGACGGTAGCTATCAACAACAGAGGCTGAGCCTGGCGGCCCTGCGCCGCGAGCACTTGGATGCGTTTGAGCAGTTTCTTGGCGACCCGCAGCCCGCCGCGCGCTGGATCGGTCCCACGCGGCCGCGCGGCGACAGCCGCTGGCGGCCGTTTCGCGGGCCGCTGTCGCCGGCCAGCCGTCGCCAGAGCCTGGTGATTCTGCAGGGCCTGTTCGCCTGGCTGGTGGAGGCGGGCTGGGTCGAGCACAACCCCTTTCGGTTGATGCGCGACAAGCGCCGCCGGCTGGACAATCGCGCAGGGCGCGTCGAGCGCTATCTGGAACGCCCGCTGTGGGACTGGCTATGGCAGTGGCTCAATGCGCCGCTGGGCGAGGCCGCTACGTCCCGGCAGCGTTTCGAGGCGCAGCGCCGGCGTTTCATCTTCGGCTTTGCCTATCTGCTGGCGCCGCGCCTTGGCGAAATGGCCGCGGCGCGCATGAACGACTTTTCGCTGCGCGAAGGGCGCTGGTGGTGGCGGGTGGTAGGCAAGGGCGGCAAGCTGGCCAGCATCCCGGTGCCGCCGGACATGTGCCGCCTGCTGGAAGAGTGGCGGGCCCAGCTGGGCCTGGCGGGCATGCCCGCAGCCAATGAAGACACGCCGCTGCTGCGCGGGCTGGACGGGCAGCGCGCCATCGGCGACAACCAGCTCTATCGGCTGATTCGCGACGCCTTCCGCCAGGCCGCGGCAGCGCTTGATGCGGCGCAGGGCCAGGGTGCCGTGCGGGAAGTGGCCAGCCTTGATCGCGCCACGCCGCACTGGCTGCGGCATACGGCGCTGACCCACCAGGCCCAGGCGGGCATCGAGCTGCGTTACCTGGCCGAGACCGCGCGCCACGCGCGGCTGGACACTACCTCGCGCTACCTGCACAGCGAAGACGAGCAGTGGCACGAGCAGCAGTCGCGTCACGGGCTGGTTTCTCCGCGCTCGGGGGCGGACGAGCGGGGCGGCGGGCCGGTATAATGGTAGAAAAATTCCCCATGGAGACGTGTGATGACCGTAAGTACCGCCGAAGCCGCCCAGCAGGAGCTGCTGGAAGAGTTCGAGATGTTCGATAACTGGATGGACCGCTATCAGTACATCATCGATCTGGGCAAGCAGCTGCCGGCGCTGCCGGAGCAGTACCAGACCGAGGAGTATCGCATTCAGGGCTGTCAGTCCAACGTCTGGATGCGCCACCGCCGCGAGGGCGAGCAGCTGCACTTTGATGCCATGTCCGACGCGGCCATCGTGTCGGGGCTGATCGCCGTGCTGATGCGCATCTACAGCGACCGAACCCCGCAGGATATCTGCAACACCTCGCCGCACTTTCTGAAGGACTTGGGGCTGGATAAGCACCTGTCGCCGACCCGCAGCAACGGGCTGAACGCCATGCTGCAAAGAATCTATCGAGTCGCGGAGCTGGAAGCGGCCGCCTGAGCCGGCCGGCCGTTGATCCAGGTGGCGTGCACCGCGCGCTCGTCGCCCAGCATCATCAAGGCAAACAGCCGCTCGGCCAGGGTCTTGGCGCGCGCGGTGCGGCGCTTGAGCAGCGGCGTGGCGGCGGGGTCCAGCACCACCAGGTCGGCCTCGCTGCCGGGCGCGAAGTGGCCGATGGCGCCGTCCAGGTGCAGCGCGCGGGCGTTGCCCAGCGTCAGCTGATAGAAGCCCTGCCAGGCGGTGAGCGGCTGGCCCAGCAGCTGGCCGACCTGGTAGGCCGCTTTCAGGCTGCCCAGCCCGCAAAGCTCGGTGCCCGCCCCTATATCGCTTGCCAGGCTGATAGTCAGCCCCGCATCGCGGCAGGCCAGGCGGTCGAACAGGCCGCTGCCCAGAAACAGATTGGAGCTGGGGCAGAAGGCAATATTAGCCCCGCGCTCGGCCAGCCGGTGGCGCATGCCCTGGTCCAGGTGGATACCGTGGGCGAAGGTGCTGCGCGAAGTGACCAGGTCAAAGTGCTCATAGACCGCCAGATAGTCCTGACACTCCGGAAACAGCTCGGCCACCCAGGCGATCTCGCCGGCGTTTTCCGACAGATGCGTCTGCAGGTACAGGTCCGGCGCGTTGCGCAGCACGTCGCCGGTGGCGTCGAGCTGTTCGCGGCTGGAGGTCGGCGCAAAGCGCGGCGTCAGGCTGTAGCCGAGCCGGTCGCGACCGTGCCAGTCGGCAATCAGCCGCTCGCTCGCCTCAATTCCGCCGCCCGGCGGGTCGAGCAGCGCTTGCGGAGCGTTGCGGTCCATCAGCACCTTGCCGGCCAGCATGCGCATGCCGCGCTGCTGAGACGCTGAAAAGAAAGCATCCACCGAGTTGGGGTGCGAGGTACAGAACACCTGGGCGGTGGTGGTGCCCGCCTCGATCAGCTGATCGAGAAACGCAGCGGCGACTTCTTCGGCATGGGCGCGATCGGAGAAGCGGCACTCCTCGGGAAAGGTGTAGTCGTTGAGCCAGTCCAGCAGCTGGCGGCCATAGGAGGCCATGATGTCGAGCTGCGAATAGTGCACGTGCGGATCGATGAAGCCGGGCATCAGCAGCTTGCCGCGATAGTCGAGGTGCTGAGCGTCTGCCGGCGCCAAGCTTGCCAGCTGCGCGTGCTGGCCCACCGCACTGACGCGGCCGCTGTCGATCAGCAGGGCGCCGTCGGCGTGGTGGCTGAGGCTGCCGGGGGCGGGGGTGTCGCCCTCGCCGGGGTCGCCAGTGAAGCTCAGCACCTCACCGCGCAGCAGGTAGCGCAGGTTAGCCGTCATGCGTGACTCCGTCAGAGGTTGTTTTTGGAGACGGGGAAGCCGCCGGTGACTGATTGATGAGGCCGCGCAGCAGCGCCGGGTCGAGCCCGCGCCGGTTGGCTGCCGGGGCCGGTCCAGTTAGAGTTACCTTGAGCGTTAGCAGCTCGGCGGCAACCGCCAGGGCAATTTCGCAGGGCCGCTTGCCGCGCGCGCCGGGCACGCCAATCGGACAGCGAACCCTGGCCAGCTGCGCGTCGCCGTGGCCGGCGTCCTTGAGCCGGCGGCGAAAGCTGGCCCACTTGGAATCCGAGCCGATCACGCCCAGCGAGGCCAGATCGCTGCGCTTCAATAGCGCATCGAGCAGGGCGCGGTCCAGGCCGTGGTCGTGGGTCATCACCAGCACGTGAG
>DATHXP010000112.1:0-4183 GCA_035459605.1 Halomonas sp.
TCGTTGTAGCGCATGACCCGCTCCAGTTCGGAAACCGCCGCTGCCGGCGCTTCCACGCTGAAGAGCACGTAGTGCCCCTTGCGGTTCTTCTTCATGCGATAGGCAAGGTTCTTGAGACCCCAGTATTCGCGCTTGGCGATGGCGCCGCCCTCGGCGTCAAGGCGCTGCCCAAGGGCAGCCAGGTCGAAGCCGACGCCGTACTGGTCATCAACAGCTAAGGCCATTTTTACGGCAGAGACGAACGCGCCAGCACGCTGTAGCGGCTGCCTTCCAGACTCGCCACCGAGCGAACCAGTGCCAAGCGCCGATAGCGCCATTGCAGCTCAGGCGCTGCCGGCAGCTCATCGCCGGGCGGTCTCTTCGCTCTGCGCAGCAGGGTGACGTGGGGCAGGAATGCCTGTGGCCGGCCCTGGATACCCAGCGCCTCCAGCGCGTCCCACAGCGCTGCCTGAAGCGCCTGCAGCGGCGCGCAGGGGCGGGCGCTGCCGACCCAGACGATACCCGGGCGAGAGAAATAGCCCCAGCGGTCCAGCTGCCACTGGCCCGCTGGCGCTCGCATGGCGCCAACCCGCTCGGCGAGACGGGCCGTCATCGATTCGTTTTGCTCACCGAGAAAGGCCAGCGTCAGGTGCAGGCTGTCATCGGCCATGCGCCGCCCGCCGCAGCGCAGGTGGGCGGCGTCGGCAAGCCCGGCGAGGGCTGGCTTGAGAGCCGCTGGCGGCAGCAGGGCAAGGAAGAGTCGCATGCGGACTCGCCACATCAATGGCTCTTGCTGGCAGGCTTCTTACCGCCGGCCTTCTTGTCGACGGGCAGAAAACCGCCCTCGCGCAGCACCTGGGCATAGCCATCGCGGTAGGTGGGATAGCGGAACACATAGCCGCTTTCCCGCAGCAGCGCGTTGCTGCAGCGCTTGCTGGCGCGCCGCCGCAGCGGCGACTGAATGGTCTCGGTGGCCTCGACCTTGAGCTGCCTGGCAAGCCACGTCATGACGTCGTGCAGCGGCGACGGCTGACTGTCGGTGGCCAGGTACACCGGTTCCAGCGGTTCATCCTTCAGGGCGCGCTCGATCAGGTGCGCCAGCACGCCGGCGCAGTCGTCGCGATGGATACGATTGGAGTACATCACCGGCGTGGCGGGCGCAATGCGGCCCTCGCGCACCTGGCGAATCAGCCCCTCGCGGCCCGGCCCGTAGACTCCCGAAAAACGCACCACGCTGCCGGGCAGCTCATGCTCCAGCAGGGTCTGCTCGGCCTGGCGCATCAGCTGGCCAGAAAACCCGCCGGGCTCGGCCGGGCTGCGCTCGTCGACCTCCTCACCATCGCACTGGGCATAGACGCTGATGGAGGAGACGAACAGCACGCGCCGAGGGCGCTGCTCACGACTCTGGAGCTCGGCGAGCAGCGCGGCAAGGCCGTCGACATAGGCGGCCTGATAGGCCGCCTCGTCGAAGCGATCCGCCGCCACCACGTAGACAGCAACGTCGGCATCCGGCAGCGCGCTCAGCGTCGCGGGATCGGCAAGGTCGATCGCTACCCCCTCGATGCCGCTGCCCTCGAGCTTGTGCGGCTGGCGCCGGGCGCCAACCACCCGATGCCCCGTCTCGATCAGCCGCTGGCCCAGGGCAATACCGATGTCTCCGCAACCCACAATCAGCGTCGTTGTCTTCACCTTTGCCTCGCCCCCTGATACAAACACCACTATACAAACACGAAATTTGAAATCCGATGTCCCAACAGCTGGGCCACCGCACGGCGTATCAACGCAGCCAGGCCGCATCGAACCGCAACATGAGAGGAAGCCCCGGCACTCCAATGACTCTAACAGAACTGCGCTATATCGTAACTCTCGCCCAGGAGCGCCACTTCGGACGCGCCGCCGAACGCTGCTTCGTCTCCCAGCCGACCCTGTCGGTGGCCGTCAAGAAGCTGGAAGACGAGCTGGACGTGGCGCTGTTCGAACGCTCCAGGTCCGCCGTGCAGACCACGCCGCTGGGCGAGAAGATCGTCGCCCAGGCCCAGCGCGTGCTCGAACAGACCAGCATCATCCATGAGCTGGCGACCGCCGGCCGCGATCAGCTGGCCAGCCCGCTGCGCCTCGGCGCCATCTATACGATTGGCCCCTACCTGTTTCCGCACCTGATACCGGCGCTGACCCAGCGGGCGCCGCAGATGCCGCTGTATATCGAGGAGGGCTTTACCGGCGACCTGCGCCGCAAGCTGCGCAACGGCGAGCTCGACGCCATCATTGTGGCGCTGCCCTTCACCGAGACCGACGTGGTCACCAAGCCGGTCTACGACGAGGCATTCGAGGTGCTGCTCCCCGCCGATCACGCCTGGGCCGGCCGCGCCACCATCGACAAGGAAGACCTGCTTGGCGAGCGCCTGCTGCTGCTGGGCGAGGGCCACTGCTTCCGCGATCAGATTATCGAGGCCTGCCCCGCCATCGGCCACAAGCTCAACAATCCCGACAACACCCTGATCGCCGAAGGCGGCTCGCTGGAGACCATTCGCCACATGGTGGCCTCAAAGCTGGGCATCACCGTGCTGCCGCAGTCGGCCATCGGCACCGGCCACTATGAAAGCGGCCTGCTGATCAGCCGCCCGTTCACGCCGCCCGCGCCCGGGCGCAGCGTGGCGATTGCCTGGCGCGCCAGCTTTCCGCGGCCCAAGGCCATCGACGTCGTGGCCGACGCCGTCGCCCACTGCACGCGGCACGCCGCCGTGTCCAGCGGTGCGCCCAGCTCAGCGCCGGCTCCGGCATGAACCCGCTCGCGGCACCGGTCAATGAGCTCAAGGGCGTCGGCGAGGCGCTGGCCACCAAGCTCACCCGGCTGGGCATCGCCAGCGTCAGCGACCTGCTGTTTCATCTGCCGCTGCGCTACCAGGACCGCACGCGCATCACGCCGATCGCCACCCTGCGCTCCGGCGACGAGGCCGTGGTGGAGGGCGAGATCGCCGCCGCCGACGTGGTTCAGGGGCGCCGGCGCAGCCTGCTGATCCGCCTGCGCGACGCCAGCGGCATTCTCAGCCTGCGTTTTTTCCACTTCTCGCCGGCCCAGCAGCAGCAGTTTCAGCCCGGCACCCGGGTGCGCGCCTTTGGCGAGGCCCGCGCCGGGGCCACCGGGCTCGAGATCTACCACCCCGAATACCGCCTGATCAGCGCCAGCGCCCCGCCGGTGGAGGATCACCTCACGCCGATCTACCCCACCACCGCGGGGCTGCACCAGACGCGGCTGCGCGCGCTGATCGACCAGGCCTTCGAGCGGCTCGACGCCCACCCCGAAGCGCTGCCGGAATGGCTCTCGGCACCGCTGCGCCAGCGTTTCGAGCTGCCCGAGCTGCACGACTGCCTGCGGGTGCTGCATCAGCCGACGCCGGAGATCGACCCCGAGCGCCTGGCCGCGGGGCAGCATCCGGCCACCCGCCGCCTGGCGCTGGAAGAGCTGCTCGCCCACCAGCTGAGCCTGCGCGAGGTGCGTCGGCGCATTCAGCAGGACGGCGCGCCGCCGCTGCCCGACGGGCGCAACCTGCAGGCGCGCTTCCTGACCCGGCTGCCCTTCTCGCTGACCGGCGCCCAGCGCCGCGTGCTGGACGAAATCCGCCTGGACCTCGCCACCGCCTGCCCCATGCTGCGGCTGGTGCAGGGCGACGTGGGCTCCGGCAAGACCGTGGTCGCCGCCATGGCCGCGCTGTCGGCCATCGCCGGCGACTGCCAGGCGGCCATGATGGCGCCCACCGAGATTCTCGCCGAGCAGCACTATCGCGCCTTTCGCGACTGGTTCGAGCCGCTGGGCATCGACGTCGCCTGGCTCTCCGGCAAGCTCAAGGGCAAGCAGCGCCTGGATACCAAGGCGGCCATTCTCGACGGCCGCGCGCGCATGGTGGTCGGCACCCATGCTCTGTTCCAGGACGACGTGCACTTCCAGCGCCTGGGCCTGGCCATCATCGACGAGCAGCACCGCTTCGGCGTGCACCAGCGCCTGGCCCTGCGCGAGAAAGGCGAGGCCGGCGGCCTCACCCCGCATCAGCTGGTGATGACCGCCACCCCGATCCCGCGCACCCTGGCCATGAGCGCCTACGCCGACCTCGACGTCTCGGTGATCGACGAGCTGCCCCCCGGCCGCACCCCGGTCAAGACCGTGGCGATGCCCGACGAGCGCCGCCCCGAGGTGGTCGAGCGCATC
>DATHXP010000113.1:0-14373 GCA_035459605.1 Halomonas sp.
GGGCGCTGTCCAGCGCCCGGGCCATTGCCATCGTCGAGGCGCTGGTGAGCGCCGGCGTCGCCCCCGACCGCCTGCGCGCCGTGGGGCTGGCCGATACCCGCCCGCTGGCCGACAACCGCAGCGCCGAGGGGCGCGCCCGAAACCGCCGGGTCGAGGTGACGATTCAGGCCCACAGGTAAGCACTGGTCCGAGACTAGGACCAGCCCTGGGTTCCCATGTTGACCGCACGGGCGATGATGTCGTACTGGCTGAGCGAGGGCCTGGACGCCAGCGTCGAGTTTTGAGGAGCGCCGTTTTGACGGGCGCTGTCCATCTCGCTCTGCAGCTGGGACAGCTCGAGCCGGGCGGCCAGCATATACTGGCGCGCCCGGGCGGCAACCTGGTGGTCCTTGGGCGAGGGGTCGCCCGGCGCCAGGGCGGCGCTGATCACCTGCTGCATCTTGCCGATGGTGGCGTGGGGGTCGCCCTGCAGGGGGCCGTAGTCGATGGGCACCTGGCCCGCCACCGCATAGCGGTTGCCGTCCGGGCCGCGCTCGTACTGGTAGCTGGGGGCGCCGGTGTAGGCGCCGCCGGCCACCTGGTGGGCCAGTTCGTGGCGGCGAACCTCGGCGTCGGTGTGCTTCATCTGCGCCACCTGGCGCAGCTCGGCTTCGGAAAGGGCCTCGCCGTTGGGCTTGGCAGGCGCCTCGCCGGCGGTGGCGCGTTTGGCGCGCTCGGCATCGCTGGCCTGGCGAGTCGGTTCGGCCTCGCTGCGTGCGGCGCTGCCGGCAGGGTCTTCGGCACCGTTTACGCCGTTGCCTTTCTGCCGGTCGGCCTGCTGGGTCGCGCCGTCGACGGGCTGGAGCCGGGCGGCGCTGGGAATGGGTACGGGGCCAACCACGGTGGTTGCAAACATGGAGTCACCTCGAGACGATCGCCCGGAGGCCGGGCCGCTGCATGCTAGAGTATTAGCCATCCCCAACTGTGTGGCAACTCTGAATAATATCTGGATAAGACCAAATGCCTAGCGTCGATGTGGTGATCGAGCTTTCTCATGCCGCCTGCCTGGCCCACTACGAGGGCCAGGTAGGCCAGGTGCATACTCGCAGCCTGGATGGTCGGCGGGTCATCTTTCCCGCCGAGGCGCTGCGGCGGGTGGTAACCCGCGACGGCGTGCACGGGGTGTTTCGGCTGACCTTCAGCGATGAGGGGCGCTTTGTGTCCATTCATCGGCTGCCCGTTCAGCGCTAGCCTTTCGGCAGCGGCTCGAGCCCTGCCTTGAGCGCCATGATGTCGCTGGGCGCATCGCCGGGGTCGTGGGCAACCGTGACGGCGGGGCGTTCCAGCAGTCCTTCCCAGGCGCTGCGCAGCCCATCGGCGCTGACCTCAAGCACCCGCTCGGCGAGCCGTTCGCGGCGGTCGAAGTCGGTGTCGCCCAGGGCCAGGGCGTACCACAGGCGGTTGGCCTTGCCGGAAAGCGACGTATCGCGCTGCAGCAGGTTCTGACGCACCGCCGACTGCCAGGGCGCCAGGGTTTGCGCATCTAGCGCGTCAAGCTGCGCGCTGAAGGCGCCAATGAAGTCGTCGATGCGCGCGTCGATGGTGGCGCTTGGCGTGTCGGGGGACTGCACCAGCATGCTGATGCCGGGGGCGTCGAGCAGCGGCTGGTAGCCGGCGTTGACCACGTAGCCCAGCTGCTGTTCGGTGCGCAGTTGCTGATAGAAGGGCGTCTCCATTATCTTGCCGATCAGCATCAGCGTTGCCTGGCTGTCGGTGGAGCGATCCTGGCCTTGCAGGTAGCGCAGCACCAGCGATTCGTCGCGCTCGGAGTCCGGCGTCAGGCGCCCCAGGCTGGCGGTTGCCCGCAGCGGCGTCAGCTCGGGGATCGCATCGGCGCCGGCGGCGGGCGACAGGCGCTCGATCAGCGACTCGGCAATGTCGACCGCGCTTGCGGCATCGATATTGCCGATCGCCATGGCTTCCAGGTGCAGCCGAGCCAGGAAGTCGTCGCGAAAGTGCTCCAGGCTTTCTAGGTCGATATCCTCGCTTGCGCTGAGCAGCGCCTCGCTGGACCAGCGCGGGGCGATCAGCGCCTCGGTCAGCGCGCTGTTGGCCTGGGAGTAGAGGGTATCGCGCGGCGCGTTGCGCCAGCCGCGCTGCAGCCTGTCGAGCACTCGCATCATGCGCTGAGGCTCGATGGCGGCACGCTGCAGCTGCTCGATGACGCGCTGCATCAGCGGCGCCTGGCGATCCCGCCAGCCGGAAAAGCTCAGGGTGATGCCGCGGCCGTGGGCGTAGGCGTTGAAGCTCTGTCCGGCCAGTCGCGCTGGATAGAGCTCATCGTTCAGGCTGTCGTTCAGCCAGCCGGCCAGCAGCCGCGCCAGCGCCGCCTGTCGGGCGCTGTCGCCGCTGTCCGGGTGTTGCAGGCTCAGGCGCCACTCCACCTTGGGAGTGCTGAAGCTGTTGTCCTGCAGGTGCCAGAAGTCGGCGTCGGGCGTGGCGATGCGCCGCGTCGGCGTGGTGCCGTCGCCGTCCAGCAGCGTCAGATCCTCGGCGATATAGGGGTTGGGTTCCGGCAGCGCGAGCCCCGGCAGCGGCTCGGCGTCACCCTGGGACGGGTCGACCGCCGACCAGCGGGTGTCGAACCAGGGCGTGGTCTGCTCGCCCTTCACCTCGGGGCCGCTGTAAAGGCGCAGCATGCGCTCGGGGGTCAGCAGGGCGAGGCGGTCGGCCACCTGCTGCCGCTCCAGGCCGTCCATGCGGTAGGGGGCGTAGAGGACGTCTTCCAGCGGAAAGTCAGACAGGTTCAGCGCCAGGCGCATGGCGGACTGCAGGGCGCTGCCGTGCTGCTGGAAGCGGAAGCTCTGCTCGGCCAGCTTGGCCTGCTCGGCGTAGCGCCAGTCGTCGATGCCCTGGCTGGCAATCAGTTCGATGGCGGCGAACAGCGATGCCTGGATGCGATCAATATGCTTGGCGCCCTCGGGAGTGAGGCTGATATCGACGACAAAGAGCGCGTGCTGGCCGTCGCGCAGGCCAACGCCCGCCGACAGGCCGTTGGCCCAGTCGGCATCGCGCAGCACGCTGAGCAGGCTGCCCTTGCCCTCATGGCCCAGCAGGTTGGCGATGTAGTCGGCCGGCTTGTGCCGGTAGTCGCTGATCGGGTCGGGGATCGGGAAGTAGAAGCTCAGGCTGCGCTCGTCGCGCAGCGAGGCGAGCTCGGCGGCAGCCGGCAGGCGCTCCGTTGCGACCAGTTCGACGTCGATGACCGGGGGCTCAAGGCCGCGGTCCGGCACGTCGGCGAAGTTTTCCGTCACCAGGCGCTCGAGCCGGTCCAGCGGCTGAGGGGCCACCAGCGCCAGCTGCATCACGCTGGCCCCATAGTGCTGCTGGTAGAAGTCGATGATCCGTTCGCGCAGGCTCGGTTCGCCGTCGGGGCGGTCGGCCAGGGTCTGCTGGTTGCCCACCGAAAAGCCGGTGAAGGGGTGCTCGGGATTCAGCAGCTCGTCAAGCACCGAGTTGCGGCGGCGGCGCTCGTCGCGCCTGCGCGCAACGTACTCCGAGTGCACGACCTGGCGCTCGCTTTCCAGGCGGTCGGCGTTGAACAGCGGGCTGACGAAGAAGCGGCTGAAGCGCTCCAGCGCGCCGGGCAGGGCGTCGGGCTCGATGGAGAAGAAATAGTTGGTGTTGCGGCTGGCGGTGAAGGCATTGTGCCGGCCGCCATGGCGCGACAGATAGCCCTGGTAGGCGTCAGCCTCGGGGTAGGGCTCGGTGCCAAGAAACAGCATGTGCTCGAGGTAGTGGGCCAGGCCGTGCAGGTCGTCCGGGTCCTGGGCGCTGCCGACCTCCACGTTCAGCGAGACGGCCGCCTTGTCGGCGTCGGGGTCGCTCACCAGCAGCACCCTCAGGCCGTTGTCCAGCGTCAGCGCCCGGTAGTCGCGGGTATCGTTGGGGCTGACCTTGGGACGGGTGATCGCTTCGACGCTGGCGCTTTCGGCATCGGTCTCGGCTTCGGCCCCGGCGTCAGGCCCCGCCGTGGCGGCGGTGGCCAGGCCCAGCAGCAGGATGGCCAGCAGCGCAGCCGTTATAGGCATCACAGAGCGACAAAGCGATGGCATCGTGTCTCCTTCAAGCGGGTGTCAAACGCCGCATGGGGCCGGTCGGGTAGGCGCAGGCAGCGTTCTGATGATCGGGGTCATTGACCTGTCTTGATACCGTAAAAGCGCCCAGAAGTTCCTCGGGGGCCGGGCGCAGCAGCGTCTCCAGGTGCGATGCTGCGGTTGAGGGTGACAGCCAGGCCGCCGCATCGCGGCTGTCAATGACGGCGGGAAAGCGGGCGGTGAGCGGTGCAATCAGCCGGCTGGCGGGCACCGTGATCAGCGCCATGGAGTCGTTGTGCTCGGTCAAGCTGGTGTGGAAGCGGCACCAGATGCCCGCCAGCAGCAGCGGGCCGCGGTCGGCTCGGGTGATCAGGTGGGGCTGCTTGCCGCCGGGTCGAGCCTGCCAGGCATAGACGCCCCCGGCGGGGATCAGGCAGCGCCGGGCGGCAAAGGCGTCGCGAAACATGGCGCGCTGACCCAGAGTTTCGGCTCTGGCGCAGTGGGGGGCGTGATCGAGTACTTTCAGCCAGGGCGGGGTCAGACCCCAGAAGGCATTCACCGCGGTGATGCGTCCGCCCTCCTGGCGCAGCATGGTAACAGGGCGACGCGGCGCCAGGTTGGGGCTGACGATCGCCTCTTGCGCCTGCCAGAGGTCCGGCAGCAGCGCATTAAGGTCGAAGTGGGGTACATAGAGTCGGCCGGCCATGAGTCCTCCGCAAGGCGCATCAGGATACCCGGCCGGCGTGAATGAGAAAAGAGACCGGCCGCGAGACTTGCGTTGAGCGACAGGAACGATATGCTAGGGAAACAGTGTTCGAGATTGAGCACCCGCGGTGAGGAGTCCGATGGCCCGTCCCAGACAGCACGCCCCCGAGGCGCTACATACGCAGGTGATGGCAGCCTGCGATGCCTGGCTATACACTCAGCCCGTGCATAAGCTGTCGCTGCGTTTTCTTGCGCGGGAGGTCGGCTGCGCGCCGAGCACGCTGCTCAAGCTCTACGGCAGCTTCGGCAACCTGCTGCAGCATGTGAATCTGGAGTCGCTGGCGCATTTGCGCCATGCCATTGAACCGCTGCTGGAAGAGCCGAGCCCCGAGGCGCGGCTGAAGGGACTGGCGCTGGCCTACTGGGAGTTTGCGCGCACGGGTGCCTACCGCTGGCAGCTGCTGTTTGACTATCCGCTGGCCCAGGAGGGCGAGCTGGATCGTCGGCAAAGCGACATGATCGAGGGGCTGTTTCTGCGCGTCGAGCAAACCCTGAAGGAGTACCAGCCGGATCTTGGCGAGCTTGAGGCCCGGCGGCTGGGGCGCACCCTGTGGGGAAGCGTGCATGGCCTGGTGCAGCTGGGCCTCAACGAGCGGCTGGGCTACTGGCAGAGCGAGCCGCTGGAGGTCGAGGAGCTGCTGGAGCAGCTGCTTGTCACCATGCTGCGCGGACTGCGCGCTTCCCAGGCATGATCGCCGGCGAGCGCCGCATGGCCGAAGCGCCAGGCCTGCCGCGGGCGTTTCCCCGGCGAATGATACGCTGCCTGGTGTGCCTGCTCAGCCATGTGCTCTATCGGCTGTGCTTTCGCGGCGGCCATCACCTTCCGGCCAGCGGCGGGGCGATTGTCATTTGTAACCACGTCAGCTTCGTTGATGCGCTAGTGATCGGTGGCGCCAGCCCGCGCCCTCTGCGCTTTCTGATGGATAGGCCCATTTACGACAGCCGCTGGCTCAACTGGCTGTTCCGGCTGGTGGGGGCAATTCCGGTAGACTCGGAGCGCAACGACCCGGGCAGCCTGCGGCGGGCGCTGGACGAGGTCAGCCGGGCGCTGTCTCAGGGCGAGGTGGTCATGCTGTTTCCCGAAGGACGGCTGACGCCGAACGGCGAGATACAGCGTTTCCGCAGAGGCCTTGACATGATACTCGCGCGCAACCCCGTGCCGGTGGTTCCCGCCGGCCTGGCCGGCCTGTGGGGCTCCTGGACATCCAACTGCGGCGGCCCGGCGCTGACCAAGTGGCCGCGCCGCTTTCGCGCCAGGGTCGCGCTCCACTTCGGTGAGGCCATGGCGCCCGAGACGGCGACGCGGGCGCGCGCCGAGGCGCGGGTGCGCGCGCTCAAGGCGCAAGCCGATGCGTGGATCGATGACTTTCGCCAGCCCAGCCGCTAGGCCAGCCAGCAGCGCGCGGTGGTGATCAGGTTGTCGCGCACCTCGAGAATTTCCATGCGCACCTCGCCGATCTGCAGGCAGGTAGGGCCGACGGGAAATGCCTCCAGGTGCTCGAGAATCAGGCCGTTGAGCGTCTTGGGTCCGTCGGTGGGCAGCTCCCAGCCCAGCGCCTTGTTGAGTTCGCGAATGTTGGCGGTGCCTTCGATGATCTGGCTGCCGTCATCCTGGGGGCGCACGTCCTGATCCTGGCCGGCCACGTCGGTGGTGAACTCGCCGACAATCTCTTCCAGGATATCCTCGAGGGTGACCAGGCCCTCCACGTCGCCATACTCGTCCACCACAATGCCGATGCGGCGCTTCTGCTTCTGGAAGTTGAGCAGCTGGGTGTGCAGCGGCGTCGACTCGGGAATGAAGTAGGGCTCGCGCGCCTCCTGCACGATAGCGGCCTTGGTGATCTCTTTCTTGGACAGAAAGCGCGCCGCATTGCGCATGTGCAGCATGCCGATAATGTTGTTGATGTCGCCTTTGAACACCGGCAGGCGCGTGTGCTGGCTGGTGCGCAGCTGCGCCAGGATGGCTTGTAGATCGTTGTCCAGATCAATGCCGGCCACTTCGTGGCGCGGCACCATGATGTCGTTCACCGTGACGTTTTCCAGGTCTAGAATCGACACCAGCATCGCCTGGTGGCGGTTGGGAATCAGCGGGCCGGCCTCGTGTACCACGGTGCGTAGCTCGTCGCGCGTCAGGTTGTCGCGGTTGCTCTCCAGCGTCTTGACCCCCAGCAGGCGCAGCAGGCCGTTGGAGATGGCGTTGACCAGCCACACCAGCGGATAGAGCAGCTTGAGCAGCGGCTCGAGAACCACCGAGGTGGGGTAGGCAATGCGCTCGGGCTTGACCGCCGCGTAGGTCTTGGGCGTGACTTCGGCAAAGATCAGCACCACGATGGTCAGCAGGCTGGTCGCTACCGCCGGGCCGGTGACCTCGCCGAAAAAGTGAATGGCAATGATGGTCGCGATCGAGGCGGCCAGATTGTTGACGAAGTTGTTGCCGATCAGAATCACGCCAATCAGCCGGTCGGGGCGGCTCAGCAGGCGCAGTACGCGCTGAGCCCGACCCTCGCCGCTGGCGGCCCGGTGGCTCAGCCGATAGCGGTTGATCGACATCATCCCCGTCTCGGAGCTGGAGAAGAAGGCGGAAAGACAGATGAGTAACAGCAGCAGGCTGAGCAGCAATCCCAATGGAAAGTTATTGCTCAAGTCGAAACATCCTCTGTGGGTAACAGGTGCGAGTTGTAGGGACTGCCCGGCAGGCTGTCAAGAATAGAGGTTACCCACGGCCCAGCAGGATTTCGAGCACGAACTTGCTGCCGAAATAGGCCAGCAATAGCGCCGCATAGCCGACCAGCGTCCAGCGCACGGCGCGCATGCCGCGCCAGCCGAGCCAGTGGTGGCCCGCCAGCAGGCACGCCAGGATGCACCAGGCGATCAGCGATAGCACGGTCTTGTGGACCAGGTGCTGGGCGAACATGTTGTCGATGAAGATGAAGCCGCTGAGGATCGACAGGGTCAGCAGGACCATGCTGGCCCAGATCAGCTCGAACAGGATGCGCTCCATGGTCGTCAGCGGGGGCAGCGACTGAACCAGGCCGCGCAGCCGGTGGTGGCGCAGGGCATGGTTCTGGAAGCCGAGCAGCACGGACTGAATGGCGGCGATGCCCAGCACAGCAAACGCCATGGCCGAGCTCAGCGCATGCAGCGCAATGCCCGGCGTCATGCCGGCGGCGCGCTCGGGGCTCGGCAGTCCGGTCGCCAGCAGCAGCGTCAGCCCGGCGATGGGGTAGAGAAAGGCCGCAATGCTGAGTACCGGCTTGAACAGGCTGACGACCAGCAGGATAGCAACGGCCACGCTGCTGGCCAGAATCGCGCTGGTAGAAATTCCCGGCAGCAGGGAGTCCCCCTGGGACAGCAGGCTGATCGCCAGCGGCAAATGGAAGAGCAGGCCCAGCAGCCCGAGGCTGCGCACCAGCAGCGGCTTGGGGTTGACTCGTCTCACCAGGCTGAGACCTTGCCAGGAGGCGCCAGCGAGGTACATGAAGAAGGCTATCAGGGCCAGTGGGAACGCATGCATCGTTTGCTGTCCGTACGCCTGCGTCAACCATTGACGCAGATGAAGTGAAGAGGCGCCCACTATACCGAAACACTGCCAGCGCGCACAGCTAGCCGTATTCACCGGCAGTGGCATGGAGACTCGCCGGCACAAGGCGTATAATTTGGCGCCATGACAGGAAAGCCCCGCGACTCTGACGGCAGACGCTCTGCCCGACCGGGCGGCTTATCCGGCCACCTCGTGTGGTAACCGTTTGTGGAGAAGCTCATGTTTCAGAATCTCAGCGATCGCCTGGGGCAGACGCTCAAGTCGATCAGAGGTCAGGCGCGCCTGACCGAAGACAACGTCAAGGATACCCTGCGCGAAGTGCGCCGGGCGCTGCTTGAAGCCGACGTCGCCCTGCCGGTGGTCAAGGACTTCATCGAGCGGGTGCGCGCGCGCGCCGTCGGCCAGGAGGTCTCGAAGAGCCTCTCGCCGGGTCAGCAGTTCGTCAAGATCGTCCAGCAGGAGCTCGAGGCGACCATGGGCGAGGCCAACGAAGGCCTCGCCCTCAAGGGCTCGCCGGCGGTGGTGCTGGTGGCCGGTCTGCAGGGCGCCGGTAAAACCACGTCTATCGCTAAGTTGGCGCGCTACCTGCGCGAGCGCGAAAAGAGGAAGGTGCTGGTGGTGTCGGCGGACGTCTATCGCCCGGCGGCCATCGACCAGCTCGAAACGCTGGCCAAGGAGGTCAGCGTCGACTTCTTTCCGTCGCGCAGCGATCAGAAGCCGGTCGATATCGCCAAGGATGCGATCAAGCACGCCAAGATCCAGTTCCACGACGTGCTGCTGATCGACACCGCCGGTCGCCTGGCCATCGATGAGGCGATGATGGCCGAGATCCAGGCGCTGCATCAGGCCGCCTCGCCGTCCGAGACGCTGTTTGTGGTCGACGCCATGACCGGCCAGGACGCCGCCAATACCGCCAAGGCCTTCCACGCGGCGCTGCCGCTGACCGGCGTAATCCTGACCAAGGCCGACGGCGACGCGCGCGGCGGCGCGGCGCTGTCGGTGCGCCACATCACCGGCAAACCGATCAAGTTCATGGGCGTCGGCGAGAAGGTCGATGCCCTGGAGCCGTTCCACCCGGACCGCGTGGCGTCGCGCATTCTCGGCATGGGCGACATGCTGTCGCTGATCGAGGAGGCCGAGCGCACCGTCGACAAGAAAAAGGCCGAAAAGCTGGCCAAGAAGGTCAAGAAGGGCGGCGGCTTCGATCTCGAGGATTTCCGCGAGCAGCTGCAGCAGCTCAAGAAGATGGGCGGCATGAGCGGCATGCTCGGCAAGCTGCCCGGCATGGGGCAGATGGCCGAAATGGCCCAGGGCCCCGGCCCCGAGAAAGAAATGGGCAAGCTGGAGGCGCTGATCAACTCCATGACGCTCCAGGAGCGTCGTCGCCCCGAGATCATCAACGGCTCGCGCAAGCGCCGCATCGCCGCCGGCGCGGGGCTGCAGGTTCCCGACCTGAACCGCCTGCTCAAGCAGCACAAGCAGATGCAGCGGATGATGAAGAAGGCCGGCAAGAAAGGTGGCATGCAGAGAATGATGCGCGGCATGTCCGGCATGATGGGCGGTCCGGGTGGCCCCGGCGGCCCCGGCGGATTTCCCAGGCGCTGAGCGCCATGGTCTCGCCGCCGCTGCGCGTCGGTGTCGCGATGCATAGCATCCCTCTTACGTAAACCTGCCCTGTGGGTTCTGGTTAATACTGCACGGCTCGACGCCGCGGACTACTGTAGGAGGGCAGCTCTGCTGCGCGACCGGCGCCGTCAGGCGCCTTGGGTTATTCATGTCGCAGAGATGGCCTCGCCGCCGCTGCGCGGCGGTTCGTGATGCATAGCATCCCTCTTACGAAAATCTGTTCCTGCACAGTATCCCGCTGGATCAGCCTTGAGCGTTGCCATAACGCTTCCCAAGCCGGGTAGATTTCCGTAGAATGCTGCCTCTTCATGGGCGGCGGAGCGAGATTCGCCCCGTTTGCCGTGACCGAACCTGACGATGGCGAGGCTTTCGTCATTGTGATCACCGCCTCGGGCAGCGCCCGGGGCCGATAATTTCAATCTCCAACGAAGGACAGTCAACGCATGGTTACCATTCGTCTGGCACGTGGTGGCGCCAAGAAGCGTCCCTTCTACCATCTGACCGTGACCGACTCGCGCAGGTCGCGCGACGGTCGCTACATCGAGCGCCTGGGTTTTTTCAACCCGGTGGCTCGCGGTCAGGAAGAGCGTCTGCGCGTCGACCTGGATCGCATCGCGCACTGGCAGGAGCACGGTGCCCAGCTCTCCAGCCGTGTGGCCGCGCTGGTCAAGGAAGCACGCAAGCAGGCCTGATGCGACGTGGCTGATTCAACCGCGCCCACGCCCCGGGCAGGCTCGCCAATGAGCGCTGCGCACAGGCCCTGCGACGACGTTCGCAAGGGCAGTGCTCTTGAGAACGGTGCTCTTGAAGAGCATGTGGTGCTGGGAAAGCTGACCAGCCCCTACGGCGTCAAGGGCTGGCTCAGGGTGTACTCCTACACCGACCCCATGGAAGGCATCCTCGATTACGACGTCTGGGTGCTGTCCCATGCCGGCAGGCTGCTCAGCGTTCGACTCGCTCAGGGGCGAGCGCATGGCAAGGGCCTGGTGGCGCGTCTGGAGGGCGTAGAAGGGCGCGAGCAGGCCGAGGCGCTGGCCGGGGCGCATATCCTGATGCCCAAGGCCGCCCTGCCCGAGCTCGGCGCCGACGACTATTACTGGTATCAGCTGAAAGGCTTGCAGGTCGTCACCCTCGACGGCGTGGTGCTGGGGCGTGTCGATCATCTGTTTGACACCGGCGCCAACGACGTGCTGGTGGTAAAGGGCGGCGAAAGTGACGGCAGCGATGGCCGCGAGCGGCTGCTGCCCTACCTGTTTGGCGACGTGGTGCGCGAGGTGAATCTTGACGACGGCGTCATGAGCGTCGACTGGGATCCCGAATTTTGACCATCGGCAAGGCATCGCTGTGGGTCGGCGTGGTGTCGCTGTTTCCCGAGATGTTCGAGGCCCTGACGCGTCAGGGCGTCACGAGCAGGGCGGTGGAGCGGGGGCAGCTCCGGCTGGAGTTCTGGAACCCTCGGGACTACGCCACGGACCGTCATCGCAGCGTGGACGATCGCCCCTACGGCGGCGGTCCGGGGATGCTGATGAAGGTCGAGACGCTGCGCTCGGCCATCCACGCCGCAAGGCAGCGGGCGCGGCAGGTCACCGGCGAGCGCCCCTGGGTGGTTTACCTCTCCCCCCAGGGGCGCAGGCTGGACCAGCGCAAAGTGCAGGAGCTGGCCTCGGGGCCGCCGCTGGTGGTGGTGGCAGGGCGCTATGAGGGGATCGATGAGCGGATAGTGGAAGCCGACATCGATGAAGAGTGTTCGATCGGTGACTATGTGCTGAGCGGCGGCGAGCTGCCGGCGATGGTGCTGATCGATGCGGCGGCAAGGCTGGTGCCTGGCGTACTGGGGCACCAGGATTCTGCCGCCGAAGACTCCTTCAATGAAGGACTGCTGGACTGTCCGCACTATACTCGCCCCGAAGAGATCGACGGGCGACAGGTGCCGGAGGTGCTGCTCAGCGGCCACCACGGCGAGATTCGTCGCTGGCGGCTCAAGCAGTCGCTGGGGCGTACCTGGCTGCGCCGTCCCGACCTGCTTGAGGGCCGGTCGCTGACGCAAGAGCAGCAGGCCTTGCTTGCGGAGTTTATCGAGGAGCACGACGCCCGGTCTGCAAGCAAGTAAGGGCGGAGGTGCAGAACGCGGCGCCTGATCGGGCCCGGATTCTGCGTCACAAACTGGCTCCCGCGCGCTCGCGCGCCGGGATCACGAAATACCGACCACGCCAGGCCGATGCCGGCCGGAACGGATGGGTATTTCAGCGAAATTTTCAAGGAGTCATGTCATGAGCAGCAAGAACAAGGTGATCCAGGCGCTCGAAACCGAGCAGATGAGCAAGGACGTGCCGCCGTTCGCCCCCGGCGATACCGTCACCGTTCAGGTCAGGGTCAAGGAGGGCACCCGCGAGCGTCTGCAGGCCTTCGAAGGCGTGGTGATCGGCAAGCGCAATCGCGGTCTGAACTCCGCCTTCACCGTGCGCAAGGTGTCCCACGGGGTCGGCGTCGAGCGTACCTTCCAGACCTACAGCCCCCAGGTCGACTCCATCAGCGTCAAGCGTCGCGGTGACGTTCGCCAGGCCAAGCTCTACTACCTCCGCGAGCGCAGCGGCAAGTCGGCACGCATCAAGGAAAAGCTGTCCTGAGGCGTACCGCCTGCGGACAGCGGTGAAGGGGCGATGGCCCCGCATCGCCAGCGAAACCCCGTCTCCGCCGCTGCGAGGCGGGGTTTTCACGTGTGGGGCACCGCTAATGGAGTGAGCCATGGCAGCGCATGACTCTCGGGCACTGCTCGATGCCTTCCTCGACACCCAGTGGCTCGAGCGGGGCGCCAGCGACAATACCCTCGCCGCCTATCGGCGCGATCTTGAGGCCTGGTGCAGCTATCTCGACGAGAACGCCGAGGCCTCGCACGGCGAAGGGCTGCTTGCGCCCGGCGCCACGCGTCTGGCGGACTGGCTCGAGCTGCGCCGCGAGGCCGGCTACCGGCTACGCAGCAACGCGCGCCTGCTGTCGAGCCTGCGCGGCTTCTATCGCTGGGCGCTGCTGGAGGGGCATATCGATCATGACCCCATCGCCGATATTCGCCTGCCGCGGGTTCGCCCTTCGCTGCCCGACAGCCTGGATGAAAACGAAGTCGAACGTCTGCTGGCCGCGCCCGATCCTGCCACCGACCTGGGGCTGCGCGATCGCGCCATGCTGGAGGTCCTCTACGGCGCGGGGCTGCGGGTTTCCGAGCTGGTGGGGCTGACCACCGACGCGCTGAACCTGCGCCAGGGCGTGGTCCGCGTGAGGGGCAAGGGCGGCAAGGATCGCCTGGTGCCGCTGGGCGAAGAGGCGGTATATTGGCTGCAGCGCTACCTGCGCCACAGCCGGGGCGCCCTGATGTCTGATGCGACCCGGCCGGCGCTGTTTCCCGGCCGCCAGAACGCCTGCCTGACCCGCCAGGCCTTCTGGTATCGGCTCAAGGCGCATGCCCGTACCGCCGACATCCAGCGCCCGCTATCGCCCCACACCCTGCGCCACGCCTTTGCCACCCACCTGCTCAATCACGGCGCCAACCTGCGCGTCGTGCAGCTGCTGCTCGGTCACAGCGACCTGTCGACCACTCAGATTTACACTCACGTCGCGCAGGCCCGGCTCGAGGCCCTGCACGCCGACCACCACCCCCGAGGCTGAACCATGAACCTGACACGCCGTATTGCATCCTGGATCGCGAGCGCGGGCCTGCTGGCCGCCGCCCTGGCCCTGCCGGCCTCGGCGCTGGCCGGCGCTGAGCAGACCCTGGCTGACACCCTGACCGTCGAAGGCCGCAGTCTGCCGATCGAGGAGGTCACCAAGGCGCCGCTGGAAGGGCTGTTCGAGGTGCGGCTGGCCAGCGGCGAGCGCTTCTACACCGATGCGCAGGGACGCTATCTGCTGGTGGGTGACCTGTTCGAGAACGCCGATGAGGGGCTGGTCAACCTGACCGAGCAGGGGCGCAACGCCGAGCGCGCCAGCCGCCTGGCCGAAGTCGACGATGAGGCGCGGGTGATTTTCCGCGGCACCGAGACCCCGCGCGCCAGGCTGACGGTGTTCACCGATACCACCTGCCCCTACTGCCGCAAGCTGCACGAGGAAGTGCCGCGCCTCAACGCGATGGGGGTCGAGGTGGACTACCTGGCGTTTCCGCGCGGCGGCATGAACTCGCCAGGCGCCCGCGAAATGCAGCAGATCTGGTGCGCCGACAACCGCAGCGAAGCGATGTCGGCCGCCAAGCGCGGCGAGACGCTCGACGGCGACGCAGGCTGCGACAATCCGGTCGAGGAGCAGTATCATCTGGGCATGGAGCTGGGCGTGCAGGGAACGCCGGCCATTGTGCTGCCCGACGGCCGGATGGTGCCC
>DATHXP010000114.1:0-4531 GCA_035459605.1 Halomonas sp.
CGACTGCAGCGATACCGCAAACAGCGCCAGCAGAATGATGTACTTGAGCGCCCACAGCCGCTCGTGCAGCATGAAAGGCACCTTGAACTGCGGCACCCGAAGCTTGATCGCCACCGCGCTGATCAGCTCCTGCATGGCACCAAACGGGCACAGCCAGCCGCAGTAGACGCCGCGCCCCCACAGCAGCAGCGTCACCGCCACGAAGGACCACATGATGAACATCAGCGGATCCATCAGGAAGGCGGACCACTGGAAGTCGGTGATCAGAGAGTTGGTGAAGGCCAGGATATTGACCACCGACAGCTGCGCCAGGGCGTACCAGCCGATGAACAGCACCGTATAGGTGAGAAAGCCGTAGCGCAGCACGTAGAGCAGCCGCGGACGCCGTACCAGCCAGTCCTGGAACAGCAGGATGAGGGTCAGCACGCCAAGGCCCGTGCCCAGCACGGCAATCTGCACCACGCGATCTTCCCAGACGCTGACCCACAGCGGCACCTCTTCTTCCACCACCGGCTCGGGGATGTGGAGGAAGCGCTCGGGCACCTTCATGTCAAGAGAGAAGCCGGCGAACTCGCTGTCCAGCGCACCGACCTGGCGGCGCACCAGCAGCTCGAACTCCCAGGGCTGACCCGGGTCGAACGCGGCGTCCTTGCGCAGAATGAAGATGTCCTTCTCCGGAAGCTCGGGCGCCCCTGCGGCCGCGATCTCCCACATGCGCAGATAGTCGGCGTCGGTGAACTGGTCGGTACGGCCCCCATGATGGATCATGATGCGATCGAAGATCCCCCCGCGCACGAAGCCCGACCCCTTGAAGGAGTACATGCCGTTGGCCATGATCGCCAGGGCGTGCTCGCCCTCGCCCAGGCTTTCCATCAGCTGCTCGTAGCGATGCTCGCCGAGCAGGTTGCGACCAATGGTGGGCACGTTGAGGTAGGCGATGTAGAGGTCGATAAAGGTTTCGCCCTCGGCACCTTCGGGCGCGCTGTTGACGCCTTCCGCCTCGGTACCTTCGAAGGCTTCATCCACTTCGCCACGCGTCAGATGCAGGTTGCCGATGGCGCCCTCTTCCACCAGCGAACCCCAGGATGCCTGCTCGAAGAGATCTATGCGTACGGTGGCGTCTTCCGCCTGCCGGGTCTCGAGAATGCCGACCTGGCGTGCCACCTCGCGCGCTGAGCGCATGATGCCTTCGCCCATCACCACCACGGTCACGGTGGCGCCGGACACCGCGTCGACATACTCATAGCCCTCGCGCTGCTTGCTCGAGAGGCCCACGCGCACCTTCTGCTCCACCGAGGCGCCAATGAACTGATCGACGAAGCCATCGAGCTCCGACTCGGGGATACCGATCAGCACGATGGGCTCTGAGTGCTCGAGCACCTCCACCCCCGTGATCTTCCCCTCCAGGTCGAGGCCCACCCGCATATTGACCGGCTTTCCCGAGTAGGCGGCAATCGGAGCAATATCGTTGGTCTCGAAGACATAGCCCACCAGCTCGCCGTCACGCAGCACCTGCAGCGCGGCGATGCCCTCCACCGGCTCGCCTACGGCGTCCGCGCCGGGAAACACCCCCGGCAACCACTCCTGCGAATGGGCCAGCGGTGAAAGCAGCACTGCCAGCAGCGCCACCATCAACCCTAGCCAAGGCCTTATTGCCCCCATGAAAGCTGTCTCCATCATCCGTTAATTTACGCAGCGTGGCAGTCAGGAGGCTGTCTTTCCCGCGCAAATGGTCATTTATCCTGCCGCTGCTACAGATCGTGTCGGCAAATCCTGCGCCCGATTGACTGTACGCAGCAACACCACACTCCACCACCCCAGTCACAAAACGCACGCAAGAAGCATGGAAACATTGATTATCAACGCGTTGGCATCAAACGTTGCTGCCATTCAGAGTGAGCGGAGCGAAGCTTGACGCCGCATTGGCAGTGTTACTGTGCGAATTAGTATACCGAGCAATAGTAAGCTAAGTTTGATCTGCATCAAAATCAAGGAGGGGGAGGGACAGTTTAATAGTGCGGTCACGGTGCGGCTTGCGCTGCCGGCATCCATGCCCAAGAGGTTTTAAAAAAGGCCCCGTTTGGGGCCAAATGACTTCTCTTACGGAACGGCACCAATACTCATGCATATTTTGTGCCACCTTTAACTCCTTTTAGGTAAACAATGCAGTCTGTTGATTTTAAAGGGCAAAGACTCAGGGCAGCCACACCACCTCAGCGACAGATACTTTTGGCGTCGGGTGCGCTTGCGGCATCTGAAGCAGTCGGTACGGCAGATGACGCAGTCTGCTCAACGGGATGCGCAGGGAGAGCCTAGCGATGCCAACCGAATGGAGCGTAGCCTTCCTGCTGGGACTTTTCAGCAGCACCCACTGCCTGGGCATGTGTGGCGGCATCGCTGGCGCGCTGACTTTCAGCCTGTCGCCCACGGTGCGCGAGCGCAGTGCATGGCTGGCCGCCTTCAACCTGGCCTATAACGCCGGCCGCATCAGCAGCTACATGGCTGCGGGAGCCCTGGTGGCCGGCGGGGCGAATGTGCTGGCCACGACCCTGGGCCAGCCCCACCCCCAGCTGATGAGCGTCTTGGGCACGGCGTTTCTGGTTATCGTCGGCCTGCACATCGCCGGCTGGTTTCCGCGCCTGGCGCGCATCGAGACGCTGGGTCGCCCGCTGTGGCGGCGTCTCGAACCGCTGGGGCGCCGGCTGCTGCCGGTCACCCGCCTGCCGCAGGCCTATGCGTTTGGCCTGGTGTGGGGCTGGCTGCCGTGCGGACTTGTCTATGCGGCACTGGCCTACAGCTTGACCACCAAGACGGCCTGGCACGGCGCGCTGTTCATGGGGTTCTTCGGACTTGGCACCCTGCCCATGCTGTTCACGGTTGGCGTAATGGCCAGCCAGGTGGTGCCTCGCCTGCGCACGCCGGCCATGCGCCGCCTGGCGGGGCTGGCGATCATCGCACTGGCAGCGCTGCCGCTGGCATTCAACCATTGAGTCAATGTTCTGGGGAGAGTCGATCGTGACTGAGGCGGCATCATGAGAGGGGACGCTAAAGAATCGGCAACAGGCTTCACGCTAATCGGCGAGTCGCCGGCGCTGCAGGCGGTAGTGCGCTCGGCGCGCCTGGTGGCAGCGACCGACGCCACGACGCTGATCCTCGGTGAAAGCGGCACCGGCAAGGAGCAGCTGGCTCGTCTGGTTCACGCGGCGAGTCGCCGCGCCGGCGGCGCCTGGGTGGCCCTTAACTGCGCGGCCCTGCCCGGCGAGCTGGTGGAGTCGGAGCTGTTCGGCTATCGACGCGGCGCCTTCACCGGCGCCCAGGACGACACGCCGGGGCGGATTCAGCAGGCGCATGGCGGTACGCTATTCCTTGATGAGGTGGCTGAGCTGCCGCTGGCGGCCCAGGCCAAGCTGCTGCGCGTGCTGGAGTACGGCGAGTGCCAGGCGCTGGGCGCTCGGAGGGCCGAGCGGGTCGACGTGCGCATCCTGGCTGCCACCCACCGCGACCTGCACCGCCAAGTGGCCGCTGGCGTCTTTCGCGAGGATCTGTTCTATCGCCTGCACGTCATCCCGTTGGAGCTGCCGCCGCTGCGCGATCGCGACGGCGACCTGCCGCTGCTGCTCGAACACTTCATCGCAGAACTGGCGGCTCGCCATGGCGTCCAGCCTCCCACTTTTGCCCCCTCGCTGATCAAGCGCCTAGCCCGCCACACCTGGCCCGGCAACGTGCGCGAACTGCGCAACCTGGTTGAGCGCTGCGTGGTATTGTTCCACGGTCAGCGCTTGACGCCTGATGCCCTGCCCGCCCACTGGCTGACCACTGGCGCGGTACAGGGCGCGGGAAGTGAAAGCTGGCGGCTGCCCAGCGACGGCATCTGCCTGGACGCCCTGGAGCGCCAGCTGATCCACCAGGCGCTGGATCACAGCGCTGGTAATCGATCCCAGGCCGCCAGGCTGCTTGGCCTGACCCGCGACACCCTGCTCTACCGCATGAAGAAGCACGCCATTACCTGACGCGCTTCATCGGCCCGGGGCGGTGATGCTGGCAAGGCGGCCTGACGCCTTTGGGAAGCGCTGAATAAATCGGCGAATGGAATGAAGCGCAAGGCGCACGGCACGCAGAAGGCGAGACATAACATGGAGTTAGGCGAGTCTTCGAGTACCGTGCAACGCAGCGATTCGTCCATGCAGACATTTATTCAGTGTTTCCTTCGATCTGCTCGCGCAGCTTCTCGGGCAGCACCAGCGCGGTATCCGCCGGCAGCGCTTCAAGCTTGCGGGCATACCAGGTGCGCCCGGCCTCGACGCGACTGAACATCTCAAAGGCGACCTTGTCGCCCACCGCGAAGCGCGGCGCCGGCTCATCTTCCGGCAGCGCCAGATGCATGCGCATGGCCATCATGACCTCGGGGATCGCCTCGTGGGCGACGGTGATACGGCGCTCGCTGTCGTCATAGCCGAGAAAGATGCCGCGCACAGGGTGGTATTCATTCGCCGCTTGCTCTTGGCCTGCGTCCTGCGTCTGCGCAGCGTCT
>DATHXP010000115.1:0-2356 GCA_035459605.1 Halomonas sp.
CTGCCCCACATGGCCAAGGCCATCGCCCAGGTCACGCGCAGCGAGTTCAAGGGCGGCATCGAGGCCCACGGCACCGACGCCCTGCGCTATACCTTCCTGTCCCAGGCCACCACCGGGCGCGATATCAAGTTCGACATGGGCCGCCTGGACGGCTACCGCAACTTCTGCAACAAGCTGTGGAACGCCTCGCGCTACGTGCTGATGAACACCGACGGCGAAGACACCGGGCTGGGCGATGCGCCGGTTGAGCTGTCGCTGGCCGACCGCTGGATCGTCTCGCGCCTGCAGCAGACCGAGGCCCAGGTCACCCGGGCGCTGGAAGAGTTCCGCTTCGACCACGCCTCCCAGGCGCTGTATGACTTCGTGTGGAACGAATACTGCGACTGGTACCTGGAGCTGTCCAAGCCGGTGCTGTGGGATGAGGCGGCGTCACCCGAGGCCAAGCGCGGCACCCGGCGCACCCTGGTGCGGGTGCTGGAGACCGTTCTGCGCCTGGCGCATCCGATGATGCCTTTCATCACCGAGGAGATCTGGCAGCGCGTGGCGCCGCTGGCGGGCACCTACCAGGACGACGCCGAGGGCAGCGGCGACTCGATCATGGTCCAGCCCTGGCCGGTGGTCGACGCGGCCAAGTTCGACGCGGCCGCCACCCGCGATATCGAGTGGCTCAAGGGCGTGATCGTCGCGGTGCGCAACGTTCGCGCCGAAATGAACATCGCCCCGGGCAAGCCGCTGGAGGTGCTGCTGACCAAGGGCGGCGACAGCGACCGCCGGCGCCTGGCCGACAACCGCCGCTTTCTGGCCAAGCTCGCCAAGCTGGATAGCATCGACTGGCTCGACGACCCCGCCGAGGCGCCGCTGTCCGCCACCCAGCTGGTGGGCGAGCTGGAAGTCCTGGTGCCCATGGCCGACCTGATCGACAAGGACGCCGAGCTGGCGCGCCTGAACAAGGAGATCGACAGGCAGGAGAAAGCCATCGGCGCCGTCGAGAAGAAGCTCGGCAACGAGAGCTTTATTGCCAAGGCGCCCGCCGCGGTGGTGGAAAAGGAGCGCGCCAAGCTGGCCGATGTCCAGACCGCCCGCCGCCTGCTGGTGGAGCAGCGCGACAAGATCGCCGCGCTTTGATCGACACGGCTCCGATGACGACCGAGTGGCATTGAGCAAAAACGACGGCGCCGCCTTTAGCGAGCAGGGTTATTCACAGTTAGTTTGAGCCCTGGGCCGATCCGTCGACAGGTCTGCGAGGGGGCGCTGTGAATCCGTCCCTGGACGCTACCTACGCCATCCATGGCGTAGAACCCCCTCTTCGACCTGTCCCCGGATCTTCTATCTAGAGGTGTAACTCCGGCAGCTGTTCAGCTTTTGCGCCAGCCGCCCAGCACGCGCTGATCGGGGCCGAAGAACACCAGCCGGTCATGGTCGATCAGATAGGCGTAGGCGCTATTCAGCATGTCGGTCACCCGGCGCGATTTCTCCATATCGGGGCAGGCCATGCGGGTCGAAGCGATGTCGCCAAACTCGATGTGGTTATTGGCGCCCAGCGTCGCGCGGGTATTGATCCGGTTGCAGCCATCGAAGCCGGTCACCTCGCCCCGGGGCGAGATTTCAAACCAGGGCCGGGTGGCAAATTCGAGGCGATCGCTGGTGCCTACCAGCAGCAGGGTCCAGCGCTTGCCCACCAGCGGGCCGGGCAGCGACGCATCGCCGCTGCCCTGGGGCGCTTTCTCGGCGCCGGCACAGCCGGCCAGCAGGGCAACAAGGGCGACAAGTATCAAGTATTGGACGCGTTGGCGTGACGGCAGCACCATGGCGCGCGGTTCTCCTTGGGCAATAACAGCGGTGTGACAAAGCAAAGGCGCCACGCTACCAGGTGCCGGTGTTTTCCATCGACGCCCAGGGTTCGCGGGGCTCCAGCGCCTCGCCGGCCTGCAGCAGCTCGACGGAGATGCCGTCGGGGCTTCTGACAAAGGCCATGTAGCCGTCGCGGGGCGGGCGGTTGATGGTCACACCGCCGGCCTGGAGGCGTTCGCAGGCCGCGTAGATATCGTCCACGCGATAGGCCAGATGGCCGAAGTTGCGCCCTCCGGTATACTCCTCGGGATCCCAGTTCCAGGTCAGCTCCAGCTCCGGCGCGCTGAGCCGCGCCGAGCGCTCACGGTCGGCGGGAGCGGCGAGGAACACCAGGGTGAAGCGCCCCTTTTCGTTGTCCTTGCGGCGCACTTCCTCAAGTCCCAGCAGGTCGCAATAGAAGTGCAGGGCGGCGTCCAGGTCGCTGACCCGAACCATGGTGTGCAGATACTGCATGATCGGCTCCTGTCTTGAATCGAGTCTTGGGCGGGGGTTGACCCGGCGTCAG
>DATHXP010000116.1:0-7583 GCA_035459605.1 Halomonas sp.
GCCAACCTGACCCATGCCAGCTTCGCCACGGATCTCGAGGCGACCCTTGCCCGCGCCAGGGCAGCCGGCGTCGAGACGCTGATTGTCACCGGCACCGACCTTGCCCACGCCGAGCAGGCCCTGGCGCTGTCCCAACGACACCCCGGACTCTACGCCACCGCCGGCGTACACCCCCACGACGCCAGCGGCTGGTCGGCAGAGCTGGCCAGCGCCATGGCCGAGCTGCATCGCCACCCAGGCGTGGTGGCGGTCGGCGAGTGCGGCCTTGATTTCAACCGCAACTTCTCTACCCCGGCTGAGCAGGAGCGCGCCTTCGAGGCACAGCTGCAGCTGGCCGCCGAAAATCGTCTGCCGCTGTTTATCCACGAGCGCGATGCGGGCCAGCGCATGGCCGAGATGCTCAGCGCCTGGCGGGACGATATCTCCCGCGCCGTAGTGCACTGTTTTACCGGTGAGCGCGACACCCTGTATCGCTATCTCGACCTGGATCTGCACATCGGCCTGACCGGCTGGATTTGCGACGAACGCCGCGGCCACCACCTGCGTGACCTGGTGGGAGACATCCCGCTGACGCGCCTGATGGTGGAAAGTGACTGCCCTTACCTGCTGCCGCGCAATTTACCTGCCAAACTCAAGGGCAGGCGCAATGAGCCGGCGCTGCTGCCGTGGACCGTGCGCGAAATAGCCCGCTGGCGCGGCATCGATGAAGCCAGGCTGGCACGCGCCTCCACGGCGACGGCGCTGACCTTCTTTGACCTGGCCAGCCGCGGTTTACATAACAACAGTGAGGACATCACCCATGGATGACCTGCCCGCTTTCATCACGATAGAAACCGGTGAATACGACGGTCTGCCGCTGTCGATTGCCTGGACGCTGGCGGACGGTAGCGTCAAGCACACCCTGATCCAGCCTGACAGCGACTGGCTGGACAACGAGCTGATTTCACTGGGCGCCTACAGCCTTGAAGAGCTGACGAGCCTGGGCGTCAGTCCGCTGGACGTCATCGAAGAGCTGGAGCTCGACCACTTCAACGCGACGCTATACACCGCCGGCGTGGCCGATGATGAAGCCGCGCTGTCACGGCTGTTCGACACCTACGGTCTGGACCCTTTCATCGAGCTGGCGTCAGCCGAGAGCCTGTATCCGGATCTGCCCAGCGGCGAATGGGCCCAGGCCAGGCGCGAGATGTTTGCCGAACTCGGGCTCGAACCCCTGCGCCCGGAAGACGAAATTCAGGTGATGCTGGCGCTGCACCAGCGCATCGCTCTCGATGCCGCCGAGTAGGCCGCGTCCCGAAAAGGCTCAGGCCGCCGGAAACAGGAATTCCAGCGCCTGAGGGGCCATCTCGATCGACTCGGACGCCGGCGCGGCGAAAACCCGGCCTCGCTGATAGAATACGCGGCTCCCTCCTTCCCCCGACAGAGGGAATCACAGCGTTGGAGCACGACCTATGGCCCGGTTCATCGCCGACCTCATCGACATCTCGCGCCAGGAAACGCGGCCGCTGATTCGTCTGGCGCTGCCCATCTACGGCGCCCAGCTCGCCCAGGTCGGCATGAGCGTCACCGACGTGATGATGACCGGGCGCCTGAGCCCCACCGATCTGGCAGCGGTATCGGTCGGCTCGAGCCTGTGGCTGCCGCTGATGCTGCTCATGACCGGCACCCTGATGGGCCTGACACCCGTGGTGGCGCACCTGCTCGGCGGCGGAAGGCGCGGCGACATACGGCCTCAGGTGCATCAGGCGCTGTGGATCGCCATGGCTCTCGGCCTGCTTGCGCTGCTGCTGCTGCGGACCCTGGTGATGCCGATATTCCAATGGATGGAGGTGCCCGAAGCGGTGGCCACCCGCTCCGCCGGCTACTTGACGGCCCTCGGTCTTGGCATGCCCGGCATGGCGATCTTTCTGGCGCTGCGCGCCTTCTCCGATGGCGTGAACCACACTCGCCCCGCCCTGTGGATCAGCCTGATCGGGCTTGGCGTGAATATCCCCAGCAACTACCTGCTGATCTACGGCGGCCCGGGGCTGGTCGAGCTGTTCGGCACCTGGCTGCCCGCTCCGCTACAGGAGCTGCCTGCGCTTGGCGCCGCTGGCTGCGGCATCGCCACGGCCCTCTCCATGTGGTCCATGAGCCTGTCGATGATGCTTTATACCCGCCGCAGCCGGGCCTATGGCAATATTCAGCTGTGGCACACGCCGACGCTGCCGCGCTGGCGCATAATCGGTGAGCTGCTGTACGTCGGCTTGCCGATTGGTATCGCCATCTTTGTCGAAGTCACCCTGTTTACCCTGATCTCCCTGCTGATCGCAAGCCTGGGGGAAATCACCGTGGCCGCCCATCAGGTCGCCTTGAACTACACCTCGCTGCTGTTCATGCTGCCGCTGTCACTGGCCATGGCGCTGACGGTGCGGGTTGGCAATACCCTCGGGCAGGGTCGGCCCCAGAAAGCCAGAATGGTGGCCTGGAACGGCGTGTCCATTTCAGTTGCGGTCGCTGTTTTCAATAGCACCATGGTGTGGCTGACGGCCGACGCCGCCATTGACCTGTATACCCATGATCAGAACGTCAAGGCGTTGACCCTGTCGCTAGTCGGGCTGGCCATGCTGTACCAGGTATCAGATGCGCTGCAGGTCAATCTGGCGGGTGCCCTGCGCGGCTACAAGGACACTCGCGTGGTGATGCTGATCACCATGCTGGCCTACTGGCTGGTGGGGCTGGGCGGCGGCCACTGGCTGGGGGCCTACGGCGTATTCGGCTGGATACCAGCCATGGGAGTTCACGGCTACTGGGTGGGCCTGATTGCCGGCCTGACGACCGCCGCGCTGCTGCTTGGCGAGCGCCTGCGGCGGCGCAGCAAGGCGGTTGCCATGGGCCATGCCAGTATCCCCGAAACGACAAATTAAGACGTATCACCGGCGCCTGGCTGGCCGCTGCGGCGGGAGGGTTGAAACAACAGGCTTAACCTCACCTGCCCGTCTGTGCTATTGATGGAAAATAGTGACACTGTGCACTGCCGCCCGGCGCTATACCGCTTGACGCCGACTGACGTGATCTTGCTGCAGCAGGAGGATTTATGGCTATCCCGCTGTTTCGCCGCCCCGCCCAGGTCGTTGATCTGGAAACGATGCGCCAGCGCCAGCAGGCCAGACGTCGTCTGGTTCGCCTGGCGCCTGAGCATGATGGTCTGGAAATGGTCTACCGGCTCTCCACCGAGTCCGACACGCACTACAGCATGCCTTTGCTGGCCTGGGGTCTTCGCGAGGACGGCGAAGTCGTCGGACTGGTAGCCTGGATGGAATCGCTCACGCCCTGCCAGCGGCTTGATGACCCGGAGCACGGACGCTTTGTCGGCTACCGGGATCCCGAAACCGAGGAGCTGTTCGACTCTCCACCGGAGCACAAGGTGATTGAGCTCGAACAGGCATCAACCTATTTTGACTATGAAGAAACCCAAGGAACCGCGCTGATTCAACAGCTCCCCGAAAACCAGGGGACTCACGCCCTGTGCATGAACAGCGCGCAGACGCCTTGGCAGCTGAAGCAGGTGTTCGGCTGGCATCTATATAATGACGGCAGCATCGAGGCGCTGCTGGCCGACGAACAGCTGGTCGAGATGACGCCAATTCTGCCCGGCGACAGCTGCCTCTACCCCGGTCACAGCCGCCATCGAGCGGTGTACTTCTTTCAGCGCGAGATCGCCAACCGCATTCGCAATGAAGACCCGGCGACTCTGGAGGCGCTGGCAATAATGGTCATGCATGACGAAGCGTGACCCGAGCACTCAGCCGAGGCGGATAAGATAGCGATAGCGTCCTTCCGCCTCGCTTTGATGTATCAGTTCATGGCCGAGAAAACCGCAGAACTTGGGCACATCCCGAGCAGTTGCCGGATCCGTGGCGACCACCTCGAGCACATCGCCCGACTGCATGTCGCGCACCTTGTTGTGCATCATCATGATCGGCTCGGGGCAGTACAGCCCTGTGGTATCCAGCTGGGCCTGGCTGGGTGGCAGGGACTCTTCAGTCTCCATCGATCAATCACCTCGTTGACAATAGCTGAACAGGATTGAGAAGCGCGTCATGATCAAGATTCTTATCGAACGCCGTATCATGCCCGGACTGGAAGAAGAGTACGAGCTGGCTGCACGCGACGTGATGCGCCAGGTACAGGGTGTACCGGGTTTTGGCGGTGGCGAGAGCCTGATCGAGAGCGGCAGAAGCGATCGGCGGCTGGTCATTACCCAGTGGCGCGACCTGCGCGCCTGGAAGGAATGGCGTGACAGCGAGGCGCGACAGCGAGTACTGCAAAAGGTCCTGCCGCTGCTGACAGAAGACGAGAGCGTTCGCATCTTCAAGCACAGCTACTGACGCCCCTACACTTGAACACCTAGGGCCTCTTGTCGGCCTGGGCTCAGGCCGTCAAACGCACGTGCACAGTTACCTCCTCCCGATCATGGTAGAGATGACGGCAGGCAATGTCTGCCTTGACTCCCGCCTTGACCAGCGCTGCCTCGAGCCTCATCAATCCCTCATGTACCGCCAGCCAGCGCTGTTTCATCGGCAGCTTCAGGTTGAAGATCGCCTCTCGACACCAGCGCCCGACCAGCCAGCGCGCCATCATGTCGATGACGCGTGATGGCTTGTCAACGATATCGCAGACCAGCCAGTCAAGCCGCATTGGCGGCGTCCACGTAAAGCCATCCTCGCGCAGATGCTCAACCATGCCTGAAGCCATCAGCTCGGGGCTCATGGCACCGTTATCGATAGCGTAAACCTGCATTCCCCTGTTGACCAGCTGCCAGGTCCAGCCACCGGGAGCGGCGCCCAGGTCGGCCGCCTGCATGCCCTCGGCCAGTCGCGTCGGCCACTGATCGCGGGGAATAAACTCGTGCCAGGCTTCTTCAAGCTTCAGCGTTGATCGGCTGGGTGCGGCGTGAGGAAAGCGCAAGCGTCGAATGCCGCCTGGCTTATCACTGCGGTTGCCGGGAAAACTCATCCCCAGCTGCACGCGATCACCAGCTGTCCACCAAAGATGCAGCCGCCGCCCACCCGCCTTGCGCCGCAGAGCGCCGCGCTTTCTCAGACTCGACTCCAGCGGACGCCTGAGCGCCTTGATCAGTCCCGACAGCGCCTTGGCCTCATTGGTGTCCGGTGTTTCCTGCCACAGCGTCTCGAAGCTCCAGCCGCTCTCCAGCACCTGAGCCACAATCGGCGAAAGACGATCATTGCGATCCAGCCTCAGCGGCGGCAACGCCACCAGGCTCTGACGGGCAAACACCAGCGATGCCAGTGGCAGGCCGCGATGCAGCGAATTGGCCGCGACATCTTCCGGCAATACGTAGCGCACAAAGCCACTGCGCGGATCGATCCGCGCCTCACCCTCAGCGCCAAGCAGCCCGGCCTTGTAATGCAGCTCTGCCGCCAAATCAAGTTCGAATCCCGGACGGCAGTAGCACAGCAGCTCGTTGGGTACGCTCACGGTTAATCCTCAGCCACTGGCTCTCAAGATGAAGGCCGCGCAATCGTAGCAGGCCTTCACTTGCGGGCGACACCATTGAAAAGACGCCCAGGCCGAGTACCAGGCGCTGTATCTATCGCTGCTGGCTGCCAAGTCACATCTCGGGCCGCAGTTTGGCACCCATGATGAGCCCCTGCTCACGCGCCATGGCAATGGCCGCCTGAGGGCCTGTCCACAGCGTCGGCAGCAGCACCAGGGAAACCGGAGTCGCCGTGATCACGATGAACTGCTGCAGCGCACCAACCTGACCTGCTCCCATATACAGCAGAATGCCGGCCAGCAGCGCCATGGCAATGCCCCAGAAGGCACGTACCGCCACACTGGGCTGATCATGACCTGTGCCTACCACTGAAATCGCATAGCTCATCGAGTCCCCGGTGGTGGCAACGAAGATGGTCGTCAGCAGCAAGATAGCCAGCGCCATGAAGGTGCCACCTGGCAATGCCTGGGCCACGGTCAAGGTGGCCACGTCAAAGCGGAAGTTATTGAGCGCATCCGTCAGGTCGATGGCGCCGGTCAGCTGATAATAGATGCCGGAGCCGCCCATCAGCGTGAACCATACGGTAGTCGCGATGGGTGCTATTACCGCGACGGCCAGAATCATCTGCCGAATGGTACGCCCACGAGAGATACGCGCGACAAAGATTGCCATCAGCGGTCCATAGCCGATAAACCAGGCAAAGAAGAACACCGTCCACCACTGCATCCACCAGTCCGGTGCGGTCTGTGTGGTCATGGTCGCCATGGTGAAAAAGGAAGCAAGATACTCGCCGAAGCCCTGGGTAAAGGCATCAATCAGGAACTGGGTAGGACCGAAGAGCAAGATGACGGCACCGATGCCCAGCGCCAGGAAGACGTTGAAACGACTAAGAATCTGAATGCCGCGCTGAATACCGGTAACGGCTGACGTCACGTATATCACACCCAGCGCAACCAGGATCGACAGCTGAGTGGCATAGCTGTCGGGCAGGCCAAACAGCTCGTGCAGTCCAAAGCTTACCTGCGTCGCGAGAAAACCGATCGGCCCTACGGTACCGGCCACAATCGCAATGATGCACAGCGCATCCACCAGGCTACCAACCCACCCCAGCATCACGCGCTCGCCCAGCACCGGGATCAGCAGGCTACGCGGCTTAAGCGGATACCCCTTGACGTAGTGCGCATGAGCCAGCACAACGGCCGCCAACGACCCCAGTACCGCCCAAGCCAGAAACCCCCAGTGCATGAACGACTGTGCGAGCGCTCCGGCAACCGCCTCAGGCGTACCCGGCTCAGTATCAAATGCCGGTGGAGTAACCACAAAATGGTAGATTGGCTCGCCTGCGGCGAAGAAGACTCCGCCCCCGGCAAGCAGGGTGCACAGAATCATCGACACCCATTTGAAAGTGCTCAACTCCGGCTTGTCCAGGTTGCCCACGCGCGCATTGGCGGCAGGCGAGAACGCCACGCCGATTGCCACGATAAAGGTCAGCAGCAGCAGCAGTTGAAAGTAGCTGCCAAGCGTCACGGCGGTCCAGGCAAAGCCGTCGGCAATATTGTCGGCGACCATATCGATGTCATAGAGCGACAGCGCGACAAAAATCAGAATGAAGGCAACGCTCAAACCAAGCACCAGCGGGTTCCCCAGACGCGTTGAAACCGTCTGTTGCTGGTTCGGGGGAGTGTTTTCAGTTTGACTCATACGTTGGAAGTAACCCGGTGCAAGACCCAGGGCTACGGGCTCCTTTTCGGACGGTGAGTGTAAATAGCATGGGTGTAAATGGCAGAGGCAAGACCAGCAACAAGACGATCAAACAGGACCTGTTAATAGGCGGATTACGAGGACAATCGCTCGAGAAGGGTATCCTGGAAAACTCAAAATAACCTGACACCAACAGTAACGATAAGAGAAGCCCCGGACTCATCGAGTCCGGGGCTATAGAAAAGCGTTGACCGCTGCCCTTGAGCAAACGTCGCTAGCTAGACCAGGAGTGCGAACAGATGACGTGAAAATACCCCAAGATCATTCGAGCTCGGGGTATTTTTAGAATAAGTGCCTGACGATGACCTACTCTCGCATGGGG
>DATHXP010000117.1:0-3886 GCA_035459605.1 Halomonas sp.
AACACCCAGCAGCTGCGCGGCGAGAACGTCTTCAACGACATGAACTGCTCCAGCTGCCATCTGGGCGAAGGGCGTCAGCCGTTCAGCGCCCCGGTGTGGCCGGCCGCGGTGACCCTGCCGGACTTCCGCGGCAAGAACCAGCACGTCAACAATCTGGAGGAGCGCATCGCCGGCTGTTTCGCCTACTCCATGAACGGCACGCCGCCGGCGTACGGCAGCGACGACATGCTGGCGCTCTCCGCCTACCACCAGTGGCTGGCCAAGGGCGCGCCCATGTATCCAGACCGGCCCATCTACGGGCGCGGCTTTCCGGCGCCGGAGCGCCCCGCCGAGCTGAGCTACGCCAATGGCGAGCAGCTGTTCGCGGACAGCTGCGCGATCTGCCACGGCGAGGACGGCTCGGGCCTCTACCAGGACGGCGAGTATGTCTTCCCCCCCACCTGGGGCGACGGCTCTAACAACTGGGGCGCCGGCATCGTGCGCACTCACACGGCGGCGGGGTTCATCAAGAACAACATGCCGCTGGGCCAGCCGCTGTCGCTCTCCGATCAGGAGGCGTGGGATATCGCCTACTACATGACCCGGCAGGAGCGCCCCCAGGATCCGCGCTACGCCGGCAGCGTGGACGAGGTGCTGGAGAAGTTCGGGCCCACCTTCCACAAGCACTCCAGCTACGGCCAGAAGCGTGAGAGCGATGGCCACCGACTCGCCGATCACGCCAACTGGGGCGAGAAGGGCGAGCAGATCAAGCCCTGGAACGTCGGCCAGCCGCGCTTCGAGGGCCTTGAGGAGTGAGGCGTCAGGGCGCCGGGCTTCCCATGATCGCTTCCAGCTGCTCCGGGTCGGGGGCGCCCTGGCTCATGCGCAGCTTGCCGTCGTTGTGATAGAGAATGCTCGGCGTGGCATACAGGCCCAGGCTCGACATCAGGTCGTGGTTGTCCTGCAGCGCGATTTCCCACTCGCGCGACAGGCTTTCGAGCGGCTCGATGGGGTCGCCCGATTCGTGGGCCTCTAGCGCTCCGGCGGGATCGTCGGCAGCCAGCAGCGAGATGGCAAGGCGCGGGCTGTCGCGCTCGAGGATGCCAACCATCACGTGGCGCAGCTGCACCTTGCCGGCCTCGATCCAGGGCCGCGCGCTCTGCCAAAACTGGCTGCAGAAGGGGCAGTTGGGGTCGGTGAACACATAGACTACCCGCTCGGCGCTGTCGGCGCCGTCGGCGATCCAGGCGCTGTCGCCCAGCGATTCCCAGGTCATGGCGTCCTGGGGGCCGCTGACCAGGCGCTCCAGCGGCTCGCTGGAGAGGTTGTTGCCCTGGGCATCGACCAGGTTGCCGACCACGGCGTGCTGCCCATCGCCGGTCAGATAGACCGCAAGCTCCTGGCCCTGGATGCTGGCGGCGTAGCCGGTCAGCCCGGCGGGGGCCTCGAAGCTGCCGTGAATGGTCAGCCCCTGCTCCTTGAGGGCGGCGATCGGCGCCGGCATTTCCTCGGCCAGGGCGGCGCCGGCGCCCAGCGTCAGGGCCAGGCTCAGTGTCAGACCCAGCGCCGAGCCCGGTTTGAGGCCGAGACCGGTCGGGGCCAGTCGCTTGTGTCGCAGCATGGTGATTACTCCGTACGGGTCGTCGTGTGCGTAGAAAGGCGCTTGGAGAATGCTTAGGCGCATGGCGTCATCGCTTCAGACGTTCCAGGTAGGGGGCCAGAGAGGCGCGCGAGAGTTCGCCGATATGGCTGTCGATCAGGCGGCCGTCGGCGTCGAAAAACAGCGTGGTGGGCATGATCTGGGCGCCGAGCTGCGTGCCCAAGGCGAGACTGGGGTCGAGCCAGACGTTGTCCAGATTCAGCGTTTCTGCGTCAAGAAAGCGGCGCACGTGGACGCTGCTCTCGCCCTGGTTGGCAAACACGAAGGCGATGTCGTCGTGCTCGCGCTGGGCGCTTTCCAGCAGGGGCATCTCGCGGCGGCACGGCGGACACCAGGTCGCCCACAGGTTGACGACCAGCGGCTGCGAGGTGCGTTCGGCAAGGCCAGTCAGGCTGGTCGACTCGCCATCCAGGGTGGCCATGGGCACCTCCGGCAGGCTGCCTGCCTGGTGGTCGATCAGCATCAGGCTGCCGGCGGTGAGTCCCCAACTGAAGGCGCCGACCAGCACCGCGCCGGCCAGTGGGCCGCGCTTCTTAGGCGAGCGCCACAGGCGCCAGGCCAGGTACAGCGCGGCGGCGATGACGCCGCCTAGCGGCGCGAAGCCGCCATCGCGGATGTCGAGCATTGCCAGCAGGCCGTCGTAGCGCTGGTGATACTGAGCGACGAACAGCAGGCGTGCGCCGACAACGCCGACCAGCAGCGCCGTGGTCAGGCTGTCGCTTACCGAGACGCGGCGGCGGGCTCCCATCAGGGCGCCGGCCAGCAGGGCCAGAACGACGGCCAGTATCAGCAGCCAGCGCTCGACGCTGAGACCAATCGGCCCAACGGCCAGGCTTTGATGCAGCAGGCTCATGACGCGTCCTCCGCCACGCCCGTTGCATTGACGCCGGCCTGGGCCAGCCGTGCCATGAAGGCTTCGGCGGAGATCTCGCCGATGATGCGCTGGGCGCGTCGCTCCTCGCCGTCGGGGCCGATCAGCAGCAGCGTCGGCGGCCCGACGATGCCGAACGCCTGCATCAGCGCCTTGTCGTCGGCGTCATTCTTGGTCACATCCGGGCGCAGCAGGCTGAAGTCATCCAGCGCGGCCTGCACCTGGGCGTTGCCGAACACTTCGTCTTCGATCACCTTGCAGGAGATGCACCAGTCGGCGTAGAAATCGACCAGCGTCCAGCGCCCCGCGCCGCTGGCCACCTCCACCTGGCGCTGCAGGTCGGCCAGGTCGCGCACCGGGCCGAAGCGGGCCATGAAGTCTTGCTGGTTTTCCACCGCGGCGGGCGCCCTGGCCTGCAGAAAGCCCAGCGGGCGCAGCGGGTCGGTGGCGCCGGCGGCGCTGCCCAGCACCAGGGCGATGCCCCACAGGCCGACAATCAGCCCGCCGGCGCGGCTGATCAGCTGCCCCGGCGTCGGGTTGTCATGATCGGCGCCGCTGCGTGCCGCCTGATAGAGCGCCAGGGCCGCGCCGATCAGCCAGGCGCCCCACAGCCCCAGCGCCAGGGCGTCGTCGATCACCCGCTCGATAAAGTAGATCGCCATGCCCAGCAGCACGAAGCCGAACAGCGCCTTGACCCGGTTCATCCACGGGCCGGGCTGGGGCAGCAGCCGAGTGCCCAGCACGCCCACCGCCAGCAGCGGCGCGCCCATGCCAAGGCCCAGGGCGAACAGCGCGCTGCCGCCGAGCACCGCATCGCTGGTTTCGCTGATATACAGCAGCGCGCCGGCCAGCGGCGCGGTCATGCAGGGGCCCACCAGCAGCGCCGAGAGCACGCCCATCGCCGCCGCGCCGCTCAGCGTGCCGCCTTGCTGGCGCTGCTGAAGGCTGCTCAGGCGCTGGCGCAGGGGCCCCGGCAGCTGCAGCTCGAAGAGCCCGAACATGGCCAGGGCGAGGATCACGAACAGGGCGGCGAAGATGCCCAGCACCCAGGGGGTCTGCAGCACGGCCTGCAGGTTGGCGCCGGCCAGCGCAGCGGCAACGCCGAGCAGCGCGTAGGTGGCCGCCATGGGCAGCACGTAGGCAATCGACAGCATCAGGCCGCGCCGCGCGCTGGCGTTGGCGCCCACCACCAGGCTCGAGAGAATCGGGATCATCGGCAGCACGCAGGGCGTGAACACCAGCAGCAGCCCCATGGCGAAGAAGGCGACCAGCGTCCAGGTCGGCGAGGCCTGTTTGAGGCGCTGCGCCAGCGCCTGGTCCTCGCCGAGGTCGCCGGCGGGAGGCGCGGAAGCGGCTGCTTTGACCGAGCCGGCAGG
>DATHXP010000118.1:0-6808 GCA_035459605.1 Halomonas sp.
GCGCCGCACCCAATATCATCCCCAGGGGGCCGCCGATGAGCAGGCCAATAAAGCCGCCGATCAAGGTTGCCATCCACATGGCATTTCTCCAATCTCATCAACTATCTAAAAACAAAAAAGGCGCGCTCAAGCCGTCAGCACGCCCTTGGTGAACCCTGCTGAAATCAGACGGCATCCTTGCCGGTTTCGCCGGTGCGAATGCGGATGACCTGCTCCAGGGCCGTCACGAAAATCTTGCCGTCACCGATCTTGCCGGTATTGGCCACCTTGGTGATAGCGTCGATGACCTGCTCGAGCAGGTCGTCATCCACGGCCACCTCGAGTTTCACCTTGGGCAGGAAGTCCACCACGTACTCGGCACCGCGATACAGCTCAGTGTGGCCCTTCTGGCGTCCGAAGCCCTTGACCTCGGTCACCGTGATCCCCTGAACCCCGATGTCGGACAGCGATTCGCGAACGTCGTCGAGCTTGAACGGCTTGATGATGGCGGTCACCAGTTTCATGGTCTTTTCCTCGCGTGGTTCGTGTTCCGGTGGCGCCCTTGCGATACCGGCAGCAATGCCGCTGAGGATACACTCCCGCGGCCAGATTGAAAAAACCGGCGCGTGGCTGTCCATCGCTTGCATGACACGCACTATACTTGCGGCTATTACCTATGGGCCCGATCGCCGTGGGCTTCACGCCACTCCTGCGCCGCCTCTGCCACGCCGGGCTCGCGGTCGCCGGACAGCGCGGCGCGACGTTCGGCCTCCTCTTCACGAACATCGTCGATCACGCTCATCAGCTCGTCCACATCCACGGCACTGGTGTCGTGCTCGAAGCACCCGGTCAGCCGGCTGTCCGGATGCAGCTCACCGGTCTCGAAGAGCGCCCAGATCTCCTTGCCGTAGTCGGTTGCCAGCAGTTCGGGGGCGAAGCGGCCAAAATAGCGGCGCATGTTGTCGACGTCGCGCTCGAACATCATCTCGGCGCTGTTGTTGCCGGCCGCATCCACCGCCTGGGGCAGGTCGATGATCACCGGGCCATCGGTAGACAGCAGCACGTTGAACTCGGACAGGTCGCCGTGGACCAGGCCGGCACACAGCATGCGCACGATGTCGCCAATCAGCTTGGCGTAATACGCCCGGGCCTGCTCGGCGCTGAGGGTCACATCGTCCAGCCGCGGAGCGGTCAGCCCCTCGACATCGGTGATCATCTCCATCAGCAGCACGCCATCGACAAAGCCGTACGGCTTGGGCACCCGCACGCCCGCCGCCGCCAGCCGGTACAGCGCGTCGACTTCGGCGTTGAGCCAGGCCTGCTCCTGTTCCTTCTGGCCGTAGCGGGTCTTCTTGGCCATGGCCCGGGAGCGGCGGCTATTGCGCTCCTTGCGCCCCTCCTGATATTGCACGGCCTGCTTGAAGCTGCGCTGCCTGGCTTCCTTGAAGACCTTGGCACAGCGCCGCTCTCCGTGGGAGCGCACCACGTACACCTGGGCTTCCTTGCCGCTCATCAGCTGACCTTCGACCTCGTCGATCAGGCCGTCGTCGACCAGCGGCTGTAGTCTCTTGGGTATCTTCATATCACCACGTTGGCAGTTGTCCCAGCGGCAGCTTGGAAAAATCAGAGGCAGTTTGAGTCACAGAGAACAAGACCTGGAAGTTGCCCCCTCAGCACGACGGACATAGCCGTCGCTGAACAGGCAATGGTGAAAGCCGCACAGAATACCAGAAAGGCCGTCGCATCACTCGGCTTATGCACCGCCACAAACCTGGCCCTGGGTTAGGTTGAGTTGGCTGAGCTTCCCAAACTCCCGGCTTTACAAACACGGCCACAAGCGCGGATAGTAAGGCATGCGACAGGGGCGTCGTTGCCTGAGCCTGACCGACAAACCATGGCGGCCGAGCAACGACTGAGAGGCACCCTTATCACCTGAACCGGATAATACCGGCGTAGGGAGTCGGCGGCCCTCGGGCTGACGCCGCTCCGCGCCGGGGAGGCGTCACGATGACCGCGAGACCCACGCTCGATCTGGCCGGGCACCTGGACAGGGTGCGCACAGGCTCCCCGCTGATTCACAACATCACCAACCACGTGTCGATGAACATCATGGCCAACGTGCTGCTGGCCGTCGGCGCCTCGCCTGCCATGGCGCATGCCCGAGAGGAAGTTGCCGAGCTTGCCGCCCTGGCCAACGCGCTGACGATCAATATCGGCACGCCTTCGCCCCACTGGGTCGATGCCATGCAGGACGCCGCCCGCGCCGCGCGGGCCGCCGCCACCCCCTGGGTGCTGGATCCGGTGGCCGTCGGCGCGACGACCTATCGGCGTGACATCGGCGCTCGCCTGCTTGCGCTGTCGCCCAGCGTGATCCGCGGCAACGCCTCTGAAATTCTGGCCCTGGCACTGGCAAACCGGCCCAATCAGCACAGCGGCGGACGCGGCGCCGACAGCACCGCCTCGACCCACAGCGCCCGAGGCGCCGCCATCTCTCTCGCGCTAAGCAGCGGTGCCGTCGTGACGGTGACTGGCGAAGTCGACCTGGTCACCGATGGCCGACAAATCGCGCGTATCGAAGGCGGCCACCCCCTGATGCCCAAGGTCACCGCGCTTGGCTGCTCGCTGTCGGGCGTCGTCGCCGCCTGGATTGCCGGGGCGATCAACGACAGTGAGGACATCTTTCTGGCCACGACGGCGGCCCTGGCAAGCTATGCCGTGGCCGGTGAGCTGGCAGGCAGGGTAGCCCAGGGCCCCGGCAGCTTCAGCGTCGCCTTTCTCGACGCGCTCTATATGCTGGATGGCGACACCCTCAGCCAACATGCACGACTGGAGATTACCGATGCGTCTTGACCTATCGCTCTATCTGATTACCGACCCGAGCCTGTGCGAAGACCTGGGCCTGGTGGAGACCGTTGCCGCCGCCGTGCGCGGCGGCGTCACCGTTGTGCAGCTGCGCGACAAGCACGCCAGTGACGACGGAATGATCCGCCAGGCACGCCGGATCAAGCAGGCCATTGCGGGCAGCGGCGTGCCCCTGATCATCAACGATCGGCTGGAGGTGGCGCTGGCCAGCGGCGCCGATGGGCTACATATCGGCCAGGACGATGGCGATGTCGCCACGGCGCGCAGGGCGCTGGGGCCGGATGCGCTCCTCGGGCTCTCGGTGCAGCGACTCGACCAGCTGGCGCGGCTGGATACCGAGGCCGTGAACGACCTGGACTACCTAGGCCTGGGTCCGGTATTTGCCACCGCCACCAAGGGCGATCATGCCACGCCCCTCGGTTTCGACGGGCTGGCCGCGCTGGTCGCCGCCAGCCCGCTGCCCAGCGTGGCCATCGGCGGGCTCAAGCGCGAGCACGTCGAGGCCGTGCGGCGGGCCGGTGCCGACGGCCTGGCCGTGGTCTCGGCAATTTGTGGAACGCCAGACCCCGAAGCCGCCGCGCGGGCTTTTGCAGTGCCCAGCTAGCGCTATTAACCCGGCAAGCATTCGTGTCGGGTTAATAGCGGTACACGGATGTACCGCCGCCGGTCAAAAGACCGGCGCGAGACAGCGCAGCACCAGCAGATTCACATATCTGCGCCCGCGTTGCGCTGGCGATAATCAAAGAGGTCAGGATGACCTATTTGATTGCCGAATTAATAAAGTTAAGTAGCAGGCCGGCGTGAGATGGCCACCCGCCCCTCGCGCCAGGCAATCAGCAGGCCGCTAAAGATCACCACGCTGCCGCCAACCAGCACCCAGACATCCGGCACCTCGTCCCAGATCCACCAGCCCAGCAACACCGCCCAGACCAGGCCGGTGTAATCAAAAGGGGCCGCCAGCGCCGCCGGCGCGTAGCGAAAGGCCATGGTAATCCCCGCCATGGCGCCCACGCCGAGAATGCCGGCCAGCACGAACAGCGGCCAGGCCGCCAGCGCGGGCGTTTTCCATACCCAGGGCAGGGTAGCGGCAGAGGCCAGCAGCGGAATCAGGGTGGTATAGAAGACCATGGCCCACAGGTGCTCGCGGCTGCCGTAGCGACGCGCGGTGATCAGCGTCAGCGCATAGAAGACGGCCGCCGCCACCACGATCAGCGTGGCCGGCTGGAAGCTGTCCGCGCCGGGGCGCACAACGATGATTACTCCGGCAAAGCCGAGCAGGGTGGCCAGCATGGTCGGCGCGTCGACCCGCTCTTTGAGCAGCGGCACCGACAGCAGAGTGACAAACAGCGGTGCGGCAAAGATGATCGCGGTGGCCTCGGCCAGCGGCAGCAGGGTCAAGCCCCACATGAAACAGATCATGGTGCCGGTGAAGATTAAACCGCGCAGCAGATGCACGCCGGGCCGTTTCGTACTCACCTTGCGCACACCGCCGCTGAAGCGCGCAATCAGCACGATCAGCGGCAGGGACACCAGGGTGCGAAAAAAAATGATCTGCAGCGGCGAATAGCTCGCCCCCAGCCACTTGGTGATGGCATCGCCCAGCGCCAGGCACAGCACGCCGGCGCACATGTACAGAATGCCCTTCAGGGTGGGAGCCATCGTCCATTTACTCCTTTTTATAAACGCTCACCGCCGAGAAAAGCGCTGAAGGATTCGCCGAGCGGCTCAAGCACAAGGCGCACGCAGCGCAGGAACCGAAGCCTATGCGGTAAGGTGAGAATTCCGAGCATCGCGCAACGCCGTGATTGAGACGCGCAGGCGTTTATTCAGTGTTTTCCCTAGAGGCTGGCCTGCACCACCATGCAGTCGATGCCGCTGGCCTGGAGGCGCTGACAGGCGCTGCGTGCCTGGCCTTCGCCCATATCCATCAGCCGAGCACGATAGACGCTGGCACCGGCCACCCGAGGCACGGCCACCTGGTCCTCGGCAATCTCGGCGGTATGAGCGGCGCGCACCGCAAGGCTGTGGGCGCTGTCGGCACTGCTGAACGCCCCCACCTGGACGCCCCACTCTCCGCCTGTCGGCTGCCTGCCGGCTGAGGACGCGAGGCTGGAAGAGCGCACAGCAGGCCCGGGTATCGAAGTCGCGACAGGCTCAACGCTTGCCAGCATGTCACGCGGTGCCGAGGTCATATCATTCGCTGCCCGAGAAGCCGTGCGCGCGCCGGCACCGCTCCGCGGCGTCAGCTCCTCCACCTTCGGCCGCATCGTCTCTCGGCTGGCCAGCGCCGCCGGCATGATCTCATCCGTTATCCGCACTCGCTCAGTCGACGAGGACATACTTGACCGGCTTATCATCTCAGCAGAGGACGCTTCGATACGGCCCTCGGCCGCCGCCGGAGCCTGCTGCCCTGCCGAATTTGCCGCCAGCACCTGACGCGCCGGTATCATCGGCTCCGCCATCGGCGCGCTTCCCGGCACCATCAGCCGCTCGCGGGCAATGCGCGTGCTGGCCAGCCAGCCGCGACCATCGCCAAGCGAAGCACGCAGGAAGCCGCGATCCAGCAGATTGGCCATGTGCTTGTCGCGTGATTTTGAGGTGTAGCCGCCCATGACGACGGACAGAATACGTCGATCGCCGCGCACCGCCGAGGTGGCCACGTTGAAGCCAGAGCCGCGGATAAAGCCGGTCTTCAGGCCATCGGCACCGGGATAGCTGGCCAGCAGACGGTTGTGTCCGCGCATCGTCTTGCCGCGCCAGGTGAAGCTCTGGCGCGAAAAATAATGATAGTACTGGGGAAAGTCCAGCATCAGTCGACGCGACAGCACCGCCATGTCCCGGGCGGTGGTCACCTGACGGTCATCCGGCAGGCCCGACGCGTTGCGAAAGGTGGTGCTATCCATGCCCAGCGCGTGCGCCTTGTCGGTCATCAGCTGCGCAAAGCGTTTCTCGCTGCCGCCCAATGCCTCTGCGACCACCACGGCCACATCGTTGGCCGAGCGCACCACCAGCGCTTCAATCGCCGTTTCAACGGGCAGGGTCGAGCCTGCCTTGAGCCACAGCTTGGTGGCCGGCATGGCCGCGGCGGTGCGCGAAACGCTCAGCGCCTGATTCAGCCCGAAGCGCCGATCCTCCAGCGCCTCGAACAGCAGATAAAGCGTCATCATCTTGGTCAGGGACGCCGGATAGCGCCTTGCATCGGCGTTCTCGGCATATAAAACGTCGTGAGTACATCGACGTGGAGGGCTCGCTGCGTGGCCTGATGGAGAAGATTGCCGAGCCGCTGGGGCTGGGCACCATGCATGAGCGCCATTTCGTGTTCAAACCCGACTGGCCCAACCTGCTGCGCACCAACCTGGCCAAGATGGGGCAGGGTAATACCTCGCCCAGCGTGGCCCAGCTGCGCAGCGCCATCGACTACCCCGATCCCAGGGGGCTGCCCGGCGAGGTGCAGAACCTGCTGATCCTGGTGTTCATGGAGCACGGTCACTATGCCTGCCAGCTGCATGGCCAGGAGTACGACCCGGGCCTCAAGGATCTGCCGGACAGCCTGGTGCTCAGCAAGCAGGAGCTGGCCGAGCCTGCGGTGTGGAAGGGCGCGCTGGACAAGGCCGGAGCGATCCTTGGGGTGACGTTGCACAGCCAGCTGCGCACCGCCAACCATCAGAATGAGCTGGTCAAACAAGTGCGTGAGGAGGCCGAGGCCTATCTGCATAGCGCCGAGACGCTGGTGGAGGTGCTTCGCCAGCGCCTTGCCCAGCTTAGCGTCAGCGATCAGGGGCAACGGCTGGCCACGGCCGAGTACGCGGTGACGCTGATGAACCAGCTGCGTGACCTAGAAGGTACGGCGCTGGTCGAGGCTGTGGCCAATAGTGAAGCGCCCAGCTCCGACCAGGCGCTGGGCCGCAGCCTCAAGACCGCCCAAGAGGTCGCCAGCCGGATCAAGCACAATAACTGGACCCTGCTG
>DATHXP010000119.1:0-3397 GCA_035459605.1 Halomonas sp.
AAAGAACCCCGACGCCAGCGTCGGGGTTCACTTGCTGAGGCGCCTATGCCTTGGCTTCGAGATGACAGGCTGGTGGGCGACCGGCTAGCTACAGGTTCTGGTCGATAAACTGGCTGAGCTGATTTTTCTTCTGGGCGCCGAGCAGCGAGGCGACCTTGGCACCCGACTTGAACAGTACGACGGTGGGAACGCCACGTACGCCTTGCTCGGCGGCGATTTCCGGGGCGTCGTCCACGTTGATGCTGACCACCTTGATGCTGTCTTGACGCTCTTCAGCGACTTCTTCCACCACCGGGGTCATGGCTTTGCAAGGTCCGCACCAGGGCGCCCAGAACTTCAGCAGTACGGGAGTTTCAGCGTTGAGAACTTCCTGCTCGAAGTTGGCATTGGTGACATCGACGTTATTGGCCATGGGTTTCTCCAGTTGCTACGTTGCACTTTGTCGAGCGTTGGTTTCAGGCATTGCTAAGCCTGTTTGATCGCCCGATGTTATCGTTCGCCCCCTTCACTGGCAAATGCCAGTCACGCTGATGTCTTGCAGGGAGGGTGCTGTTTCCGCCCGCCATGATATGCTATAAAGCGATTGAGAAGCAGTTTTTTATCACGCAACGCTCTTTGGTTCTTTGTAAGGCTGCGGCAGCGGAGACAGCACGCGCATGAAGCTCCAACAGCTGAAGTATATCTGGGAAATCTCCCGCAACAACCTGAACGTGTCGGCGACCGCCCAGAGACTTTTTACCTCTCAGCCCGGCATCTCCAAGCAGGTTCGACTGCTGGAAGATGAGCTTGGGGTCGAAATATTTGCTCGCAGCGGCAAGCACCTGAGCCGGATCACGCCGGCAGGAGAGGCCATCATCGATCTGGCCAGCCAGGTGCTTCGACTGACCGAGAATATCAAGCTGGTTGCCCAGGAATACAGCGACGAGAGTCGCGGCAGCCTGGCGATCGCCACCACCCACACCCAGGCGCGCTATGCTCTGCCGCCGGTGATTCGCGACTTCACCCACAAGTATCCCGAGGTGGCGCTGCACATGCAGCAGGGCACGCCGCGCCAGATTGCTCACATGGTGAGCGAAGGGCAGGCGGACTTTGCCATCGCCACCGAGTCGCTGGAGCTGTTCAGCGACCTGGTGCTGCTGCCCTGCTACCGCTGGAATCGCTGCGTGCTGGTGCCGCGCGACCATCCGCTGGCCGACGTGAAGACGCTGAGCCTGGCATCCCTGGCGAAATATCCCATCGTGACCTACGTGTTCGGCTTTACCGGTCGCTCGCAGCTGGACGATGCCTTCCGCGCCGAGGGCCTCAGCCCCAACGTGGTGCTGACCGCGGCCGACGCCGATGTCATCAAGACCTACGTGCGGCTGAACATGGGCGTGGGTATTGTCGCCGACATGGCGGTGGATCGGGAGTTGGATGATGACCTGGTGGCGCTGGATGCCGGCCATCTGTTCGAGAGCTCGACTACCAAGATAGGCATTCGCCGCGGCACCTTCATGCGCGGTTTCATGTACGACTTTCTTCAGGGGTTTGCGCCACATCTGGAGCGCGACCTGGTCGATGCTGCGCTGGCAGCCGGGCCAAGGCACGAGAGCGCGCTGTTCGACAAGATCGAGCTGCCGACGTTTTAGTCTCTTTCAGCGGAAACTGCTACACACAGCGGGCGCCATCTGGCGCCCGCTGTATTTGCGAAACAAGCCGTAAGCCATCAGTCGGCCGCGGCCAGATTGACGGCATGCAGGCCGCACTCCTTGTGGTCCCGCTCCTCCCACCACCAGCGGCCTTCGCGCTCGTGCTGGCCGGGCAGCGTCGGGCGAGTGCAGGGCTGACAGCCGATGCTGACATAGCCCTGCTCGTGGAGGGCGTTGTAGGGCACCTCGAACATCTGGATATAGGACCAGACGTCGGCGCCGGTCCAGTGCGCCAGCGGGTTGATCTTGTATAGCGGATGCTCGGCGCTGCCAAAGGCGCTGTCGCGCTCGGCAATCTGCAGGCTGGAGCGCGTGCCGGGGCTCTGATCGCGACGCTGGCCGGAGACCCACACGTCAAGCCCTTGCAGGCGCCGGCGCAGCGGCGCCACCTTGCGAATGCCGCAGCACTGCTGATGGCCGTCCTGATAGAAGCTGAACAGCCCTTTCTCGCGCACCAGCGCCTGCAGCGCCTTGCTGTCCGGATAGCGAACATCAATCTCGATGGCGTAGTGCTCGCGAACCGCTTCCATGAACACCAGGGTTTCCGGGTGCAGGCGACCGGTATCCAGCGAGAACACCTTCACGGCGTGCTTGGGAGCGACTTTCAGCGCTAGGTCAATCAGCACCACGTCTTCGGCGCCGGAGAATGAAAGGGTCAGCTCGCCGAAGGCCGCGTAGGCGGCGCGCAGAATATCCTTGGGGGCGTCCCGATCGTGCTCCAGGACGAAGCGGTTGGGATCGAACGGCGTCATGGGTGCCTCGGCGGTTGGTTCAGCAATTCCTTACCCTACCAAAGCCTGCAGCGCTTCCCCCAATACCGTTTTGTTTCGTTGTTATTATGCTTTTTTAGAATGATGTTTTCTTTGTTATTCCATAAAAGCCTATTCGGCGGTGCCCAGAGCGGCCATCAGGTGGCGGATCTTGTCCAGCGTCTCGGCGTACTCGGCCTCGCCCTCGGAGTCGGCGACCAGGCCGCCGCCGCCCCACAGGTGCAGCGTGCCGCGATCGGCCACGGCGGTGCGGATGGCGATCGAGGTGTCCATATGGCCACGCACGTCGATATAGCCGAGGCTGCCGCAGTACACGCCGCGCGGCGCGGGCTCCAGCTCGTCGATGATCTGCATCGCTCGCACCTTGGGGGCGCCGGTGATGGAGCCGCCCGGAAAGGCGGCGGCCAGCAGGTCCAGCGGAGCTTGCCCCGCGGCCAGTTCGCCGCTGATCACGCTGACCAAGTGGTGCACGTTGGCGTAGCTCTCGAGCCCGCACAGCTGCGGCACCCGTACGCTGCCGATGCGACACACGCGGCCCAGGTCGTTGCGCAGCAGATCGACGATCATCACGTTCTCGGCGCGGTCCTTGGCGCTGTGGGTGAGCGAATCTGCCAGCGCCTGGTCCTCTTGCCTGCTGTTGCCGCGGGGGCGGGTGCCCTTGATGGGTCGCGCTTCCACCTGACCCGCTGCGCAGCGAATGAAGCGCTCGGGCGACAGCGACAGGATCGCGCTGTCGCCCCAGGCCATATAGCCGGCGTAAGGGGTGGGCGTCGCCTGGCGCAGCTGCCGGTAGGCCTGCCATAGATCGCCCCGATAGGGGGCGCTGAAGCGCTGGGCCAGGTTGATCTGATAGCAGTCGCCGGCGCGGATATAGGCCTGCACGCGCGCGAAGCGCGCCAGGTACTGCTGACGGCTCAGCTCGCCGACAAAGGGGCCGGT
>DATHXP010000120.1:0-4465 GCA_035459605.1 Halomonas sp.
TTTACCCTCGGCCTGGCCCCCGAAACGGCGCTGATCATGCTGACCTCGGTGTATGCCGGCGCCATGTATGGCGGACGAATTTCGTCGATTCTGCTCAATATACCCGGTGATGAACCGGCCATGATGACCTGCCTGGACGGCTATCCCATGGCGCAGCAGGGCAAGGCCGCCGAGGCCCTGGCGATCTCGGCCGTGGCTTCGTTCATGGGCAGCCTGATCGCCACCGTCGGCCTGATTATGCTGGCCCCTGTGCTTGCCGATTTTGCGCTGACCTTTGGCCCGGCGGAGTATTTCGCGCTGTTTATGCTGGCCTTCGCGACCCTTGGCGGCATCACCGGCAAGAACCCGATGAAGACCGTGCTGGCGGCCTGCATCGGTCTGATGATCGCCACGGTCGGCATCGACAATACCGGCGTGCAGCGCTACACCTTCGGGGTGCTGGAGCTGTTCGAGGGCGTGGACTTCATCATCGCCATCGTCGGTCTGTTCGCGATTTCCGAGCTCTTGTTCTTCATCGAGGAGCGTGCCGGCGGCGGCAAGGAGACGATCTCAGTCAACAGGCTCAAGCTGAGCTGGAAGGACATTCGCAGGATCATGCCGTCGAGCCTGCGCGGCGGCGTACTGGGCTTCATTGCCGGGGTGCTGCCGGGCGCCGGCGCGTCGCTGGGCAGCTTTGTCGCTTACACGCTCGAAAAGCGGGTCGTCGGCAGCAAGGGGAGCTTTGGCAAGGGCGACTCGCGCGGCGTGGCCGCCCCCGAGGCGGGCAACAATGGCGCCTCCAGCGGCGCGCTGGTGCCGATGCTGACGCTGGGCGTGCCGGGCAGCGGCACCACCGCCGTGCTGCTGGCGCTGCTGATCTCGCTCAACATCACGCCCGGGCCGCTGATGTTCACCCAGCACGCCGACATCGTGTGGGGCGTCATCGCCGCGCTGCTGATCGGCAACCTGCTGCTGCTGGTGCTCAACATTCCGCTGGTGGGGATCTTCGTCAGGCTGCTATCGGTGCCGCCCATGTATCTGCTGCCGATCGTCACCATGATCGCCTTCGTGGGTATCTACTCGATCAGCAACACGACGTTCGATCTGTATTTCATGGTGGCCTTCGGCGTGCTCGGCTATGTGCTGCGCAAGCTGGAAATCCCGCTGGTGCCGGTGATCCTCGGCCTGCTGCTGGGGCCGGAGATGGAGAAGAACCTGCGCCACGCGCTGGATATCTCCGATGGCGACTGGATGGTGCTGTGGAACAGCGGCCTGGCCATCGGGCTGTGGGTGTTCGCCGCGGTGGGCCTGATTCTGCCGACCATTGTCGGACCCGTGCTGCGCCGGCGCATGCGCGGCAGCGATCGAGAGGATTCCGCCATCGGTGATTGATGGGGCGGGTCATTGAATCATCAACGGTGCTCTGCAGGAGACAAGCAATGATTAGCGTCTATACCTATGCGGGCTCACGCTCGTTGCGCGTGGTCTGGACTCTGGAGGAGCTGGAGCTCGATTATCGGTGCCACGCGCTGCGCCTGGATCAGGGCGAAGGCCAGACGCCGGAGCATCTGGCCCGCCATCCCGACGGCAAGGTGCCGGTGCTGGTCGATGGAGAGCTCACCCTGTTTGAGTCCGGAGCGATTTGTCGCTATCTGGCCGCTAAATATGGTGGCGGCAGCAGCCTGATGCCGAAGGACGTAGCGGGGCAGGCGCGGCTCGACCAGTGGCTGTTCTTCCTGCTGACGGAGCTGGAGCAGCCGCTCTGGAACCAGGCCAAGCACACCTTTGCGCTGCCCGAGGTGCAGCGCGTGCCGGCGATGATCCCCACGGCGGCCTGGGAGTACCGCCGCGCCCTGGCGGCGCTGGAGCGGCGCTTTGATGGTAAGGATTGGCTGATGGGCGAGCACTTCAGTCTGGCCGATATCTTCCTGACTCAAATACTGATGTGGAGCCAGAAAGCCAAGCATCCTGTGCCCGAGCAGCTCAAGGACTATCTGGCGCGCTGCACGGCGCGGCCGGCGTGGGCGCGCGCCGTGGCCCGGGAAGATGCGGCGGCCGCTGCCGTTGACTCCTGATAGGGCGAGTTATTAACCCGGCAAGTATTTATGTCGGGTTAATAGCGGTACACGGATGTACCGCCGCCGGTCGTAAGACCTATTTGATTGCCGAATTAATAGCGCTAGGACAGCGGCGGATAGCCGAGCGCCTTGCGCAGCCGCTCGGCGTGCTCCTCCAGCCAGTCGGGGTCGATCGGCCCCCAGTCGTGAATCACATACTGGCCGACGTTGTGGCGCTCGCCCGGGGTGGGCTCGAAGACACAGTCGATATCCAGCTCGGACAGGGCGGCAAGGGTGTCCTGGGCGGTGCGCCTGGGCATGCCCGTGGCCTCGGTGATGGCGGGCACGCTATCGATGTCTCTGGCCACCAGGTGCGCCAGGTAGAGACGCCGATAGAAGCTGCTTCGGGTTTTGCTGATCGTCATCTTGGCTCCTTGAGAGGCGGATCAGAGAAAGCATTCAGCGGGCGCGAGCTGTTTTCCATCCGTTCACGCCAGGTATCTCCGCTGGAGGTGGGCTACCATAGCGGCTTCGATAGTATCACGGAGCTCACGATGACGGTGTCACGCCTGCTGCCTGCCACACAGCGCCTGGTTGCCGAAGCGCTGGGGGTATATTTCACGCTGCTCAAGATTCTCGTCCCGGCGCTGGTGATAGTGAAAGGGCTGCAGATGCTGGGCGCCGTCGAGTGGCTGGGTGCCGTGCTTTCACCGCTGATGGGCTGGCTTGGGCTGCCCGATGTGATGGGCGTTGTTTGGGCCGCGACGCTGCTGACCAATATCTTTACCGGCCTGGTGGTGCTGTTCGAGGTGGCCGGCGATACGCCGCTGACCGTCGTCCAGGCGACGGTGCTGGGCAGCCTGCTGTTGGTAGGTCATTCGCTGCCGGTGGAGGGGGCGGTGGCCCGGCGCGCCGGTGTGCCCTGGAGCGTGACTGTGCTATTACGGGTTGGCGGCGCGCTGCTGCTTGGCGCACTGATCCATTACGGCTACGGGCTGGGCGGCTGGGGCGAGCAGACCGCTCGGCTGATCTGGCGGCCCGAACCGGGTCCGGACACTCTGAGCGCCTGGGCATGGGCCCAGCTGCAGACACTGGCGATGATCTTCGTCATCATTTTTCTGCTGTTGGTGCTGCTGCGGCTGCTGCGATATCTGCGGCTGGAGCGGCTGATCCATCTGGCGTTGACGCCGCTGCTGCGCCTGCTTGGCATCGGCCGCGCGGCGGCCAACGTCACCGTGATTGGCTTCATGCTGGGGCTCAGCTACGGCGCCGGCCTGGTGATTCGCGATGTGGATGCAGGAGTGATGAATCGCCGCGACAGCTTTCTGGCGCTGTGCTTTCTTGGGCTCTGCCACAGCGTCATCGAAGACACCCTGCTTATCCTGCTGCTGGGTGCGGATGTCATCGGCGTGCTGTGGGTGCGCATCGTCTTTGCCGTGATAGTGATCGCGCTGCTGTCGCGGCTGGCGCGCGGTCGACTTGATACCTGTGCTCCAACGCCCTGAGGCGAGGTGTCGTCGTTACTTCCCACCAGACGAGAATTAGGTAAACATTCAAGGGGAGAAGAAAAGGCTTCAAGATATATGGAAAGGATATTTAATATAATATGGTGCGGATGGGGAGACTTGAACCCTCATCGTGGCATTCTATTTTCCCTTGTTTAACAGTTGGTTGAGTGCGCCTTGCCTTGCCATTTCGGCCTGTGGGGACTGGTTTGGGGACTGAGATGGGGACTGGCTACAGGCCGAGCAGCTTCTCGACGGCCTGGTGGATGTCCGGACCGTCGGCGTGGATCCACTTGCCGTAGCGCTGCTGGATCATCTGGATGCTGCTGTGGCCGACGTGGTCGGCGATCCAGTGGATGGGGACCAGCCCGGTCGAAAGCATCTGGCTGATAAAGGTGTGTCGGGCGTTGCCCGGCCCTCGATACCGCACGCCGGCACGCTCCAGGTGACCACGCCAGAATTTCTCGCGGATTGCCTGATCGCCGGAAAATGGCCGGCCCTGATCATTGAGGAACACGGGGCGTACCTTGCGCTCGCGTTTGGTTCGGTTGTCCCGGTCGATGATCTCCACGGTGATCGGCGCCAGGTGCGCAGTGAGAGCGTGCTGCTCAAGCAGCGCCTCGCGGGCTGGTTTCAGCAGCCGGTGGCGGCGGCTCGAACGTTTTGTCTTCGTCACCTTCCAGCCGCCTTCGACCAAAGCATGACGATAGCGGATCATGCCGGCCTCAAGATCCTCGACGTCCTCCCAGCACAGCGCGATCGCTTCGCTGAGCCGCGCCCCGTCCCAGAGCATGAAGCGCATCAAGTTCATCGGTTGGGGCCGATGAGTCGGCGTTGAGACGATTCGCTCGATCTCACTGAGGGTGAATGGGTCGGGATCCTGGGCGTCGGGCAGGCGCACCACGATACCGGCGGCCGGGTTGT
>DATHXP010000121.1:0-2771 GCA_035459605.1 Halomonas sp.
CAGCGTTCCCCAGGTGGGCGGCATGTACAAGGGCGACCGCTCGCGCAAGGAAACCCTGGTGGAGTACGGCTTCCGGCTGCCCTCGGCGCTGGACAACCGGCCGATGACCTTCGCGGAGTGGGAGAGCGTCTGCCCGCAGACGATTTTTGTGTCGGCCACGCCCAGCACTTACGAAGCCGAGCACGCCGGCCAGGTGGTGGAGCAGGTGGTGCGCCCGACCGGGCTGCTGGACCCCGAGATGGAGGTGCGCCCGGCCTCGACCCAGGTGGACGACCTGCTGTCGGAGATCCGCCTGCGCGCAGAGGTGGGCGAGCGCGTGCTGGTCACCACCCTGACCAAGCGCATGGCCGAGGACCTCACCGAGTACCTGGGCGAGCACGACGTGCGCGTGCGCTACCTGCACTCGGACATCGATACCGTCGAGCGGGTCGAGATCATCCGCGACCTGCGGCTGGGCAAGTTCGACGTGCTGGTGGGGATCAACCTGCTGCGCGAGGGCCTGGATATTCCCGAGGTCTCGCTGGTGGCCATTCTCGATGCCGACAAGGAGGGCTTCCTGCGCAACGAGCGCTCGCTGATCCAGACCATCGGCCGGGCGGCGCGCAACGCCCACGGCAAGGCGATCCTGTACGCCGACCGCGTGACCGACTCCATGCGCCGCGCCATCGACGAGACCGAGCGGCGCCGCGCCAAGCAGATCGCCCACAACGAGAAACACGGCATCACGCCGACCACGGTCTCCCGCTCGGTGACCGATATTCTCGAGGCCGCCCGGGCGCCGGGCGGCAGCGGCAGGCGCCGCAAGGGCGAGCGCAGGGTCGCCGAGCAGGAGGCCGCCTACGATCCGACCAGCCTGTCGGGGGACCAGCTGCGCCAGGAGGCGATCCGCCTGGAAGACGCCATGGTGGAGGCGGCCCAGAACCTCGAGTTCGAGGAGGCCGCCCGGCTGCGCGACAGGCTGCATCAGGTGAAAGAGCGCCAGCTGGCCGTGGGCGAGGTGTAGGCAAAGCTCAGGCTAAGTTCGGGCGAGCTGCAGGCGGCGCCATCGCTTCATTGCACCAGGTCCCAGTAGGGTCGGCCTCCGAAACGCTCGGATAGCAAATCAATCAGCAGCCGAACCTTGGTCGACAGATGTCGGTGCCGCGGGTAGAGCGCGCTAAGCGTCAGGTCAGTCGGCGGATAGTCCACGAGAATCGTGCGCAGCTGCCCGCTCTGCAGCGCCTCGCCGGCGATAAAGGTCGGCAGCATGGCGATGCCTTGATGATTGATCGCGGCGTCGCGCAGGGGCTCGGCATTATTGGCCCACATCACGCACTGAATAGCGAAGGCCTGCACACCATCCGGACCGCGTAAGCGCCACCTGCTGCCGGAGCCCAGATAGCCATAGTGCAAGCAGCGGTGCGCGTTGAGCTCAGCAGGGCTCAATGGCTCTCCCCACTGCTCAAGATAGTCCGGCGAGGCGCACAGCACGCGCCGGGCGGTGGCCAGTTCGCGAGTCACAAGGCTGGTGGTCGCCTGCGACGTCCCGACGCGCAGCGTGACATCGAAGCCTTCTTCGATGGCATCGACAACGCGATCATTGAGCACCAGTTCGACATGGACATCCGGATACAGGGCCATGTACTCAGCGAGCACCCTGGATAAATGCAGCGTGCCGAAAGACATCGGCGCGTTGACGCGCAGATTGCCGGCCGGCTTGCTGTGCAGCGCGGTGATGGCCGACGTGGCCTCGTCCAGCTCGTTCAATATGTGGACACAGCGTTCATGGAACGCCAGCCCCGTGTCCGTTGGCGTGACGCGCCGCGTGCTGCGTTGAAGCAGCTGTACGCCGAGTTCCTTTTCCAGATTGATGACGGCCTTGTTGACCACTGACCGCGACAACCCCATCTCGCGGGCCGCCGCGGCAAAGCCGCCCGCCTTGACCACCTGAGTAAAGGCGCGGATACCCGAGAAATTCGCCATATGCTTCCTACATTGTCGCTTTTTTAGCGACGATGTGTCATCTGTTGACCGCATTGTATTCAAAAAGTAAGAAAGTAAGATAGCCCCATGACGTAAGAAATGGATCGAAGGAGGCCATCATGATGGCAATACGGCGTGCAGAGGAGCGGGGGACAGCAAACTTTGGCTGGCTGAGCTGTCGCCATACATTTTCGTTTGGACACTATTACGATCCCCGTTTCATGGGCTTCGGCCCCTTGCGGGTCATCAACGAAGACCATGTACAGCCGGGGTGTGGCTTCGGTACCCACGGTCATCAGGACATGGAGATCATCTCCTATGTGCTGGAGGGCGAGATGGCGCACAGGGACAGCCTGGGCAGCGGATCGCTGATCCGTCCGGGGGACGTGCAGCGCATGTCGGCCGGCACCGGCGTGCGTCACAGCGAATACAACGCCTCGGATAGCGCCCCCCTGCACTTTTTGCAGATATGGATCATGCCGGAACGCAACGGGCTGGAGCCCAGCTACGAGCAAAAGACCTTCACGGACAGCGACAAGGCTGGATGGCTACGGCTGGTGGGGTCGCGCGACGGCCGCGATGGCTCGGTGACCATTCATCAGGATGTCGATCTGTATGCGGCAAAGCTCGCGGCTACGGATAGCGTGACGTATCAACTGCCCGCCGATCGCAAAGGCTGGGTGCAGGTCGCGTCCGGTGATGTGCAGCTCGGTGACGAGGCACTGTCGGTGGGCGATGGCGTCGCCATCGAGGGGCCGCATTCCATCACCCTCACCACGAGGACCGCAACAGAAGTACTTCTGTTCGAC
>DATHXP010000122.1:0-20944 GCA_035459605.1 Halomonas sp.
AGCGCGGATAGCCGGCCTTCTGTTTGGGGTCGAAGAACCGCTGGAAAGCTTGGTCGAGGTTGAGACACGATTGCTGGAGAGTGATGGAGTCGGCATCTTTCAGCCACCCGTACTTGCGCGATTTCTTGGCTACCGGCAGCAGCTTCTTGATATCGTGCTTTGCACTCAACGACTGGCCGTGGCGCTTGTAGCGATGGGATATGATGCGAAGGCCGGTGTTATAGACGAAGCGCACCGCGCCGAACTGGCGGTTCAGGAACTCCGCCTGCTCGGTCGTAGGGTAGATGCGTATCTTGGTGGCCTTCAGCATGGAAAGTCATTGGAGCATGGGTTTATGTACAGTTTATACAGCCAGGCCCAATGCCGCAAACCCAGCAGTGCTATCGCACTGCCCGCTTATATCCCCGCCCGGAGTGGGCGAGGGTTTACGCGGATCATTGCTAAGAGGGTGTTTACAAAACTCTCAGGCCGTGTGAGTTAATCGGTTGAGCAATTGACGGCCAGCCGCCAGCCATACCCAGGCTTCGGAGACCTCGACACGTCGGTCATGGTGCATCACCAGCCGACGTGCCTTTTCGATCCAGGCATGTGTGCGCTCGACGACCCACCGTTTCGGAAGAACAGTGAAGCCTTTGGCATTCGGCTGCCTTGTGAAGAGATCTCCCTGATCCGGTGTACACCACCGGCCCACGTTAGCATTGGAAGGATGGCGTACGACCTCCACCGCGATGCCGTGCTGTTGGTTGATCGTCTGCGCACAGCGTCCTGCATAGCCGGAATCAACAAAAACCGTTGATATATTTGGATATTTTTCCATTCCTGTAGCCATGACAGGGTGTGCGCCGTCGCGGTCCTGCACGCTGGCTGCCGTCACGCTCACAGCGAGCACCAACCCCAGAGTGTCGACGAGGACATGCCGCTTACGGCCTTTGACCTTCTTCCCAGCGTCGTAGCCACTGGTTCCGCCTTGTGGCGAATGCCGCGTCGACTGGGCGTCCAATATGGCGGCACTGGGCATCATGTCACGCCCTTCACGCTCCCGCCATTGAGCGCGCAAGCGGTCGTGCATCTGCTCAAATTTGCCCTGCTTACTCCAGCGTCGAAAGGTACGATAAACGTTCTGCCAAGGTGGAAAGTCCTGTGGCAACATCCGCCACGAGCAGCCACTACGGACTACATAGCAACACGCATCAACCAACAAGCGCCGGGGGTAACGAGGCGGAGTGCCACGATGGCCGTCGCCATCAAAGATGTCGGCCACCAAGTCCCATTCTGCATCGGTCAAGCAGCTGGGATAGCGCTGTTCTGGAGACTGCTCCCGGTGGCGATCCTCATAACCATACCGTGCGGGCGGTTCTTCCTCAGGTGATGGGTTGTCGTGGTCGCCAGCTTCATGGCGAGCGCCCTTGTGGCGCGTGATGCCGGCCTCCTGAAGCGCTTTGCGTAAGGTGCCGATGTACAGCGATACCCCCGTCCTGTCGGCAAACGCATCGCGTATTTCAGTAAGAGTCGCCAGAGGCTTGTCGGTGACGACCTCACGCAGTACCGGCAGGTGCTCTGGCTTTACCTTCTTGGGACGACCTCGGCGTGCCATGACTGCTGCTCCTGATGATGAGGATGGTAGCAGCAATCAATCATACACTATTTTGTAAACACCCTCTAAGGAAGCGCTGAAGAAATCGCCGAGCGGCTCAAGCACAAGGCGCACGGAGCGCAGGAACCGGAGCATATGCGATATATGTGAGGATTCCGAGCACCGCGCAACGCAGTGATTTGAGACGCGCAGGCATTTATTCAGTGTTTCCCTAAGACGCCGGCGCGGGGCTCTTCTGCCACTGCTGCAGCCCCAGGCCGCCCAGAATCAGCGCCAGCCCCACCAGGGTCGAGGGCAGAATCGGCTCCCCGACCACCAGATACAGCAGCATCAGCGAAACCGGCGGCGACAGGAAGATCAGGTTGGAGACCTTGGCCGTGCGCGATACCGTCCGCACCGCCGCCTGCCACAGCACGAAGGCGATACCCATCTCGAACAGGCCCACGTAGATGCCGGCGCCGACCCCACCCAGGGTAAAGCCATCGAGGCCCGGCCCGACGACCAGCAGCAGCGTCAAAAGCGGCACTGCCACGCTGAAGTTCTGCCACTGGGCCACCAGCGGCGAACGACGATCGCGGGCATTGAGCAGCCAGTAGAGCGCCCAGACCAGCGTCGACGCCAGCGCCAGACCCACGCCTAGCGGATCGGCAAAAGCAACGTCCAATACCTGCCCGCGGGTGGCGATGGTCCAGACCCCCGAATAGGCAATCAGCCCGGCCAGCACGTCCACCAGGGTCAGCCGCTGACCGAGAATTGGCACCGCCAGCAGCCCCATGGCCAGCGCCCAGGTATAGTTGAGCGCCATGGCCTCCTGACCCGGCAGGCGGTCGTAGGCGGCAAACAGCACCAGGTAGTAGGCCAGCGGGTTCATCAGGCCAGCCCAGGCGGCGGTCTTCCAGCCGCCGCTCAGGGCGTCCTTGAGCTTTCCCTGGCGGAGCATCAAGACACCGATGAGCAGCCAGGACACGAGCGCCGCGATCCATATCAGCTGCAGCGGAGTGAGCTCAGCAAGCGCGATCTTGAAGGCCGTGGCAACGGTCGACCACAGCCCTACGGCGCCGAGTCCGTAAAGCATGGCGCGGCGATCGGCGGACATGCGCCCTCCTTGTTTCAATAGCGAACAGTCAATGGATGACATGCAGGGCAGCACCCGCAAGAATAGAGGCACCATGATACCGGCAAGGAGGCGCAATGAAAGCGCGTGACATCAGCCAGACGCGGCTCTTCGAACAGCTCACCGGCGACGAGGACAGCCGCCTGTGCCAGGACATCTCCGAGAGCGCCTGCCGCGAGCAGCCGCGCAACTTCTTCCTGCACCTGGCCGCTGCGCTGGGCAACAAGCTGGCCGATGAAATGTCCAATGCGCGCCTGGTGCTGCCCTGGCTGATGGGCACCATCGGCGCGCCTGTCTGGATGGTCGGCATGCTGGTGCCGATTCGCGAGGCCGGCGCCCTGCTGCCGCAGATGTTTGTGGCCGGACTGATGCGCTCACAGCCCGTGCGTAAGTGGTTCTGGGTGGTCGGCGGGGCGCTGCAGGCGCTTGCCGCCGTTGGCCTGGGGCTGCTGGCGCTGAGCGGCAGCGGCGCGCCGGGCGGCGCCCTGGTGCTTGTAACGCTGACGCTGCTGGCTCTGGCCCGGGGGATTTCCTCGATTGCCTCCAAGGACGTGCTGGGCAAGACCATCGCCAAGGGGCGGCGCGGCACCCTGATGGGCTGGAGCGCCAGCATCGCCGGCGCCATGACGCTGGCCGTGGGCGGCGTGCTGATGCTGTTTGAAGACCGCCCCGGCGGGCCGGCGCTTGCCGTGCTGCTGGCGGTGGCGGCGGCCGGCTGGGCGCTCAATGCGCTGTGCGCGGCACGCATCGGCGAGGAGCCCGGCGCCGTCGAGGGCGGCGACAACGCCTGGCGCGCCATGGCCGACGGCCTGCGCATGCTGCGCCGCGACCCGGCGCTGCTGCAGTTCAACCTGACCCGCGCGCTGCTGCTGTCCAGCGCGCTGGCGCTGCCCTATGTGGCGCTGCTCGGCCAGCGCCAGGACGGCGAGGGCCTGGGCGGACTCGGTATCCTGGTGGTCGTCTCGGGGCTCGCCGGCATGCTGGCCAGTCCCATCTGGGGCAAGCGCTCCGATGCCTCCAGCCGCCGGGTGATGCGCGACGGCGGACTCGGCGCGGCGGCGAGCTGCCTGCTGGCCGCCGCCGTCAGCGGCTGGAACCTCGGCGGGGAGTACGCCATCTGGCTGTATGCGCTGGTCTACGCCCTGCTGGTGATTGCCCATGCGGGCATCCGGCTGGGGCGCAAGACCTATATCGTCGACCTGGCCGACAGCGACAACCGTGCGCTTTATGTCGCGCTCTCCAATACGCTGACCGGCGCGCTGCTGCTGCTGTTCGGCGGCCTGGTCGGCGCGCTTGCCCAGTGGCTAAGTGCGACGGCGCTGCTGGTGGCGCTGGCGGCTATCGCCCTTAGCGCCGCGGCGGTCGCCCAGCGCCTGCCCGAGCTGGAAGCGAAGGCATAGCGCCAGCCGCCGCTGGCCTTTCCAGGGCTTGCCCACTATCATCGTTGACCAATTGCGAGGCCGCTTGCTGCCTCATGGTATGTAAATTTAGCATGTGAATTTTCAACTCCGGTGAGTCCCCATGGCGCAATACGTCTACACCATGAACCGGGTGGGCAAGATCGTGCCCCCCAAGAAACAGATACTCAAGGATATTTCGCTGTCGTTTTTCCCCGGCGCCAAGATCGGCGTGCTGGGACTTAACGGCGCGGGCAAGTCGACCCTGCTGCGCATCATGGCCGGCGTCGACACCGAGTTCGAGGGCGAAGCCCGCCCCATGCCGGGCATCAACGTCGGCTACCTGCCCCAGGAGCCGCAGCTCGACGACGACAAGAACGTGCGCGATACCGTGGAAGAGGCGCTGGGCGCCATCAAGCAGGCCCAGCAGGAGCTGGAGGCCGTCTACATGGCCTACGCCGAGCCCGACGCCGACTTCGACGCCCTGGCCGGCGAGCAGGCGCGGCTGGAGAACATCATCGAAGCCGCCGACGCCCACAACCTAGAGCGCAAGCTGGAGGTTGCCGCCGAGGCGCTGCGCCTGCCGCCCTGGGAGGCCAGGGTAGGCACCCTGTCCGGCGGCGAGCGCCGCCGCGTGGCGCTGTGCCGGCTGCTGCTCTCCAACCCGGACATGCTGCTGCTCGACGAGCCGACCAACCACCTGGACGCCGAGTCGGTGGCCTGGCTGGAGCGCTTCCTGCACGACTACCCCGGCACCGTGGTGGCGATCACCCACGACCGCTACTTCCTCGACAACGTGGCCGGCTGGATCCTCGAGCTCGACCGCGGCGAGGGCATTCCCTTCGAGGGCAACTACACCGGCTGGCTGGAGGCCAAGGAGCAGCGCCTCGAGCAGGAGGCCAAGCAGGAGGCCTCGAAGAGCAAGGCCATCAGGCAGGAGCTTGAGTGGGTGCGCTCCAACGCCAAGGGGCGTCAGGCCAAGAGCAAGGCGCGCCTCAACCGCTTCGAGGAGATGCAGTCCGGCGAATTCCAGAAGCGCAACGAGACCAACGAGATTTATATTCCGCCCGGTCCGCGGCTGGGCGACAAGGTCATCGAGTTCCACGGCGTCAGTAAGGCGTTTGGCGACAAGCTGCTCTATGAAGAGCTGAGCTTCACCATTCCACCCGGCGCCATTGTCGGCATCATCGGCGGCAACGGCGCCGGCAAGTCGACGCTGTTCAAGCTGATCAACGGCACAGAAAAGCCCGACGCCGGCGAAGTGGTGCTGGGTGACACCGTGCATATCGCCCACGTCGAGCAGCTGCGCGACGCCATGGACGACAAGCAGACCGTGTGGGAAGCCGTGTCCGACGGCCAGGATATCCTCAACATCAACGGCTACGAAGTTCCCTCGCGGGCCTACGTGGGACGCTTCAACTTCAGGGGCAACGACCAGCAGAAGCGCCTCGCCGATCTGTCCGGCGGCGAGCGCGGCCGCCTGCAGCTGGCCCAGACGCTCAAGCAGGGCGCCAACGTGCTGCTGCTCGACGAGCCCTCCAACGACCTGGACATCGAGACGCTGCGCGCCCTGGAAGAGGCGCTGCTGGCCTTCCCCGGCTGCGCCCTGGTGATCTCCCACGACCGCTGGTTCCTCGACCGCATCGCCACGCATATTCTGGCGTTCGAAGGCAACTCCCACGTGGAGTTCTTCGCGGGCAACTACACCGAATACGAAGCGGATTACAAGAAGCGCGTGGGCAACGACACCCCGCACCGCATGAAGTACAAGCGCATCGACGCGTGACTCGCTGCCAGGCCGGCGCGCACGGCGGCTTGAACACGGCTTGAAACAGACCAGGCCCCGCTTCACGAAAGAAGCGGGGCCTGGTTGTTTATGACTTGCACGCGCCGCGATGTTCGCGCAAAACTTGTTCGCACATGACGTTCAGGGCAGCGCTGCGCGCTCATCCCCAGGCACAACAGGAAGCATGCCGATGTCGACCTCAGCGCTGCGCCCAGCGCAGCTGTTACGCAGTTTCTACAACAGCATCGCCTACCTGCCAAGCCTGCTTGCCCTGGCCTACGCGCTGCTTGGGCTGCTGGCCCTGCTGCCACCGCTGCACGACGACGAGCTGCCCAGGCTGGTCACCCAGCTAAGCCTGACATCCCCGGATAGCGCCCGTTCGCTGCTGGCCGCCCTGCTTGGCGGCATGATTTCACTGATGGTGTTCAGCTTCACCATGGTGATGTCGGTGCTCTCCCAGGCTGGCGGCAACTTCTCGCACAAGCTGGTGTTCGGGCTGGTCTCGGAGCGCCACCATCAGTGGGTGCTGGGGCACTACCTGGGCACCATCCTGTACGTGCTATTGCTGCTGACCGTACCCAACGTCAGCGAGGGTCAAGAAACCTGGCGCTCCATGGCGATCTATCTGGCCTGCGCCATGGTCATTCACTGCCTGGGGCTGTTTGTCTACTTTATTCACACCGTGTCACGCTCGGTCCAGATCGACAGCGTGGTTCGCGACCTGCACGTGACAACCCGCGACTCCATGGTGCGCCAGCGCCAGCGCGAAGCGGCGCCCCAATGGCGCTATCTGCCAACATCGATGCCTGTAATCGGCAGCAGCCACGCAATCTGTGCCGACCAGGCGGGCTACCTGCAGGGCGTCGATCTCGAGACGCTGGCCAGCCTGGCCGAACGCCTCGATGGTGTGATCCATCTGCGCTTTCGTTTTGGCGATCACGTGGTGGAAAATCAGCCCATCCTGGTGCTTGAAGCCGATGAGAAACCCGATGAAGGGTGGGGCGAGCAGGCCCGCCATGCCCTGGTCTACATGGACGGCGAGTCAATCGAGAAATGCTTCAGCCACGGCATGTCGCAGCTGACAGAGATTGCCGTCAAGGCGCTGTCACCGGGCATCAACGATCCCGGTACGGCGATCCTGTGCCTGCATCGTCTGACGGACCTGCTGTGTCGCTACCTGCAGTGGCAGCCGGCCAACACCCTGGTCGACGGCGAAGGGTGCCGACGCGTGAGCTGGCCGCTGGAGCGCTTCCACAGCCTGTTGCATCGGCTGCTGGCGCCTATCCTGCACTACGGCAAGCAGGACCAGCGCGTGCTGCTTGAGCTGTTGGGGGCTACCAGGACGCTATCGTTGTTTGCCGATAGCGAGAGTCTTGACGCCCTGCAGTCCATGGCGGGGCGTATCCTGTCAGCGTTGGAAAACGTGTGTCACCACCCGATGGATCGCCAGTTCATCGGTGAGCGGCTCAATCACGGTGAGCACCGCCTGGTTCTTCCCGCTGCCCTGCCCGATCAGGACGCTGGCAGATCAAGGTCGTCTCCCCGTCACCAGCGACACCACGAACAGGATCAGGAAAAGTACAAAGAGCACCTTCGCGATGGTGGCGGCGATGCCTGAGATAGCGCCGAAGCCGAGCACCCCGGCGATGATCGCAATAATCAAGAAAAGAAGCGCGTTGCCAAGCATAGAAATACTCCTTTTGTGGGGGCTATCATCTCATGCGCATTGGCACAGCTCACCGCGCGGCGAACTTAACTACTTGTAGTCGTATTAGTAAATCATTGTCAAATTAGCCAGCGGTTCGTCAGTAGATTCGAGGCTGCCCTTCAGGGCGCGTCTTGAAGCGGCGGTGCAGCCACAGATACTGCTCCGGATGGCGCCGAATGGCGGCCTCGATCACGGCGTTGATACGGGTCGCGTCGGCCACCTCGTCGCTGCTGGGAAAAGCGTCCAGCGGCGGCAGGTATTCAAGCCGGTAGGTGCGATTATCGGGGTTGCGGTGAAAGATCAGCGGCATGACCGGCGCGCCGGTCATGCGGGCAATCTTGGCGGTGAGCTTGATGGTGGCCGCCTCGACGCCGAAAAACGGCGCAAAGACGCTGGCATCGCGGCCGAAGTCCTGATCCGGCGAATACCAGACGTGGTGCCCTGTCCGGATACGCCGCACCAGACCGCGCAGATCGCGGCGGTCAATGGCGGCGCCAAAGATGCGCGAGCGCGCCCGGGTCATGAAACGCTCGAACAGCGCATTGTCGTGGGGGCGATAGACCACGTCGGCGGGGAAAAACAGCGAGTGCAGGGCGCCGCCGAGATCCAGCGTCGAGAAATGGATGCCGATGATCAGCGCGCCCTTTCCTTCCGCCTGGACGCGCGCCATGTGCTCCTGGCCCTGGAAGCTGACCCGGTGGCGCAGATGCTCGGGGTTGCGACACCAGCCGGTGGCGGTCTCGAGGATGCCGATGCCGTTGGCAATGAAGGCGTCCTTGACCAGCTGGCGCTGCTGAGCCGCGTCGAGCTCGGGGAAACACAGCCGGATATTGGTCTCGGCGATGCGCCGCCGCCGCTTGGCGAAGCGCCAGGCGGTCAGCCCGATAGCGCGGCCAACCCACAGCTTCAGCCGCCACGGCAGCCAGGCCGCCAAATACATGCCGCCAATGGCGGCCCAGGTCGACCAGTAGCGTGGATGAATAAAGTCCAGGGTTCGACCCTCTTTCCTGCCCTTCCCTCGCCTGCTCTTCTCTCGTTTACTCACCTGCTTGGCCATGGGCCTCTCGTTTCTCGCATCAGAAAAAGTCAGCCGCCATGATAGCGTCTGGGCACCCTGGGCAGCACGCCGGTCAGCAGGGTATAGCTGATGGTGTCGCAGCAGCTGGCCACCTCGTCGATTCCCAGCAGCTCGCCGCCGGTAGCGCGGCCCCACAGCACCACTTCGCTGCCGATATCGACACCGGACAGCCCGGTGAGATCGACCGTCAGCATGTCCATGGAGACCCTGCCCACGATGGCGGCACGCTGACCGTTGACCAGCACCGGCGTGCCGTCGACGGCGTGACGATCATAGCCGTCGCCGTAGCCGCAGGCTACCACGCCGATGCGCGAAGGGCGTGGCGTGCGCCAGCGGCCGCCGTAGCCTACCGGCTCACCGGCATCCAGCTCGCGCACCGCGATGATTTCGGAGCGCAGCGTCATCACCGGCAGAAGCCCGCTGCTCGACGCTTCCACTCCTTCCCGGGGCTCGCTGCCGTACAGCATGACGCCGGGGCGGTTCCAGCTCCCGTGGGCTTCGGGACGGCCCAGGGTCGCCGGCGAATTGGCCAGGCAGAGTGGCGCGGCCAGCTGTTCGGCCAGCTCCGTCATCAGCGCCATCTGACGTTGAAAATAGCGCTCATCGATGGCATCGGCGGTCGCCAGATGACTCATCAGCTGCAGATCGCACACCTGCTCCGGCGCGGCCTTCAGCCGCTGCCACACGGCGGCAGTCTGCTCAGGCGCAAAGCCCAGGCGATGCATGCCGCTGTCCACCTTGACCCAGGCCGGAATGGGGCTGGCGGGACGATACGCCAGCAGCGCCTCGACCTGCCATTCGCTGTGCACGGTCACCCAGTAGCCCTGGACATCGACACGCTCAAGCTCCGCCGCTTCGAAGATGCCCTCCAGCAGCACAATCGGCGCCGTGATTTCTCCCTCCCGCAGCCGGTCGGCCTCTTCGATACTGGCCACCGCAAACGCCGGCACCAGTTCCTGCAGGGCACGCGCACACTCGACGATGCCATGCCCATAGGCATCGGCCTTGAGCACGGCAAGGGTCCGGCTGTGTGGCGCAAGGTCGCGCGCCAGACGGTAGTTGTGACGCAGAGCCTTCAGATCGATATCGGCATACAGAGGGCGAGCCATGAATTCCTCCACAGGAACTGGGCATTAATAAGGCAACGTATTATTTTCGATTCCAGACGCTTTTGCATAGCAGCAAACACTAAAAAGCACCATTTTTCAGATAAATCATCGCTTTTATGGCAAATAACAGAATAAAAAAACAGCGCCATCAATCCAGGCGGTTAATGTCTTCCCTTGCGGATACAAAACAAGTAAATCCCTTACCTGTTACTAATGCAAACAGTTATAAACAAGTAAATTATTTACTCATTATTGATATGCATCAAGAATCAGAGCTATTTGTCCAGCTGGCTGGTATGCTGAAACTTAACGGTAGATTAGCGATTAAAAATCTATATCACTTTGGGATAGTTTGAGAGGCAAAAGCAATCAAGGAGCGCGCCATGCCAAGCAAACGCAAGAAGATTTCTATTGCGGTAGCCGGGGTCGTCGCCCTAGGAGCTGCCGGTTTCCTCGTCCTGACGTCTCCCTGGACCTGGTCGCTGACGCACAGCTTGCCGCCAGCGGCCAGCGCCGACGGCCCCGCCGATCTCGACAACGGGCGGCTCATCTTTGTCGCCTCCGACTGCGCCACCTGCCATGCCACCACCGGCCAGAACAGCGACGAGCTGCTCGGCGGCGGTAAAGTACTCGACACCGATTTCGGCAAGTTCCACATGCCCAATATTTCGCCGCACCCAGAGCAGGGTATCGGCAACTGGACGCTTGCGGAGTTTGACCGCTCGGTGCGCGAGGGGGTAAGCCCCAGCAATATCTGGCCTGACGGAGATAACCTCTATCCGGCGTTCCCCTACACCTCCTACCAGCGCCTGACGCCGGAAGACGTGCGCGATCTTTACGCCTACATGATGACGCTGCCGGCAACCGATAAAGTGGTACCCGATCACGAGCTCAAGTTTCCCTACAATATTCGCCGCGGCATCGGCGTGTGGCGCCTGGCCTTTCTGGATGGCAAGAGCGCGGCGCAGATTGGCGTGGACACCGCAGCGCTGCCCGAAGGCGTCGACCACGATCGGTTCGAGCGCGGTCGCTACCTGGTCGAGGGTGCCGCACACTGCGTGGAGTGCCATTCGCCGCGCACCTTCATGGGCAATATCCCCGGCGACATGCGCTACGCCGGCGGCCCGAACCCAGAAGGCACCGGCCACTTCCCGAACATTACTCCGCACGAGACCGGCATCGGCTACTGGTCCACAGCCTCGATGGCCAACTATCTGCACACCGGCGTCAACCCGATCGGTCGCAAGTCCGGCGGTGACATGGCCGAGGTGATAGAAAACACCTCGCAGCTGCCCTGGCAGGATGTGCAGGCCATGGCGACCTACTTTCAATACATTCCTCCGGTAGACCAGCCCGCCCCGGGAATGCCCGAGCCTAACTACACCGATGAAGTGGTGATGCTCGACATCGGCGTCGACCGTCGCGTCCCCTTGCCCACCAGCGATCCGCAGGCGATCAGCGAGGGCGACGAGGTCTTCGTCGCCGGTACCAAGTCGCTCTACACCACGGCCGAGCTTGAGCAGGCCGAGAGCGAAGACGGCAAGCTCCTGGGCGGTGCCAAAGCCCGGGTCCTCGCCAGGCAGAGCGACAAGCTACAGGTCGAGATTGCCGGCTGGCAGCCAGAGGATGCGCCTTCGGTGATCTATCAGGCGAAAGGCCGGCGGGTGATTGTGGCGGCGCTTGGCGATGACGCTGCGGCGGCAGCCCAGCGCGGTGAATCCGAAATCGATCCGAAAACCGACCAGGTCTGGCGCCCCGTCAATCTGCAAGTCTGGACCGACGCCAGTCAACTGAACCTGAATCAGGAAGAGCTCTGGAGCTTCAGTGAGCAAGCCTACCAGACGGCCTGCTCGTCCTGTCACTCCCTGTCGGATGAGGATCACTACACCGCCAACCAGTGGATTGGCACCCTCGCTTCCATGAAGCGCTTCACCAGCTTCAGCGACGATGAATACCGCTTGATTCTGGCCTATCTGCAAAACCATTCCGCGGACCTTGGCCCCAATGCCGGGAATCCTCCCGTCGCAGATCATGCCGGCGAAGGAGTACCGCGATGAGTCGTGACCTCAGATCTGAGAATTGCGGCCCTGCCCCCGATGACAGCGGGCTCATGGTGGCTGCCGAATGGCTGAGCGGGCTGTTCATCGCGCCGCTGTCTCCACAGCAGGTGGCAGAGGCTGGCGCGGCACCCAGCAAAAACGCCCTGCGCCGGATAGGCGCGCAGCTGGGCGCGCCAACCACGGCGGAAAAACTGTGCGGCGTGCTAGAGGGAAAGGAGCCGGAAAGTCTAACGGTGCAGCTGCAGCGCCGTTACACGGCGCTATTTGAAGGCATTTTCCGCCATCGAGCGGTGCTGCCCTACGAGAGCGTCTGGCGTGACGAAAGCGCCACTCTGGACGGAGACTCCGTGACCGAGATGAACGCGGTGCTGCGTGAGCTGGATGTACATATCAGCAGCGACTGCTGTGAACCCGCCAATCATCTGGCCATTGAGCTAGCGGCCTTGGCGGCGGCGCTTGGTGCGGGACAAACCTCGGTGGCGGTCGATCTGGTGAAACGTCTCGACGGCTGGGCACCCGCGTTTGCCAGCGCGTTAAAGCGCCAGGATCCTGAAGGTTTTTACGCGGCTGCGGGCGAGCTGTTACTCGCCTTGATCCGCACGGCGCAGACTGCACTGCGGGTAACGGAATCCGCCACGGCGACCGTTAACAAACAAAGTGAAGGAGATTTTGCATGAGTAAGAAATCTGACGAATTGCGCGTTGTATCCTACGCAGACGTCGCCTCGCCCGCGCGGCGGCGTTTCCTGCAAGGCTCCGCCACGGCGGCCGCTGCGAGTGCCATGCCGTTTTCGCTGTCGCTGCTGAGCAGCGGGGCGATGGCCCAGAGCACAACAAAAGAAGTCATTTCCGCCTGTCACTGGGGCGTGTTCAAAGGCCTGGTTGAAGATGGGCGAACCGTTAAATTCACGCCTTGGGTGGGCGATCCTGAGCCGTCGCCCGCGCTCGACGGAGTGCGCGACTCCATTTACTCGCCGTCCCGCATCCGCTATCCAATGGTGCGCCGCGCCTGGCTTGAGCAGGGTCCGGGGGCCGATCCCGATGGTCGTGGCGAAGGCGACTTTGTGCGCGTGTCCTGGGACAAGGCGATCGAGCTGGTGGCCAACGAAATCACCCGAGTGCGCAAAGAGTACGGACAGCAGGCGATCTTCGGCGGCTCCTACGGTTGGAAAAGTCCGGGAAGACTGCACAACTGCCAGACGCTGCTAGGCAGAATGCTCAACCTCACCGGCAGCTATACCTCAAGTTCCGGTGATTACTCGACCGGTGCGGCCCAGGTTATATTGCCGTATGTGTCGGGCTCTATTGAAGTCTACGAGCAGTGCACCACTTACCCCGTGCTCGCCGAGCACACCGAGCTCATGGTGTTCTGGGGCTGCGACCCGCGCAACAACTCCCAGATCTCCTGGCAGGTGGCGGATCACGGTGCCTATCCTGGAATAGAGGCAATAAAAAAAGCGGGCGTGGAGACAATCAGCATTGACCCGGTCAGAACCCTGACCGCCGACTACCTCGACGCCGAGTGGATTGCCCCCAAGCCGCAGACCGACGTGGCGATGATGCTGGGCATTGCGCACACGCTGCTGAGCGAAGACCTCCACGACCAGGAGTTTCTTGATCGCTACACCAGCGGCTTTGAAGAATTCAAACCCTATTTGACCGGCGAGTCCGACGGCCAGCCCAAGGACGCGGAGTGGGCCGCAGAGATATGCGGCATCGACGCCGACACCCTTCGCGATCTGGCTCGGCGCTTTGCCAGCAAACGCACCATGTTGGCGCTGGGCTATGCCACGCAGCGCCAGCACCACGGCGAGCAATCGACCTGGATGCTGGTGACCCTGGCCTGCATGCTCGGGCAAATTGGCCTGCCCGGCGGCGGCTACGGGCTGAGCTACCACTACTCCTCCGGCGGCGCGCCAACCCACAACAGCCCTATTCTCAAAGCGATCGATAACGCCTCCGGCGCCAAAGCGAGCGAAGGAGCCGCGTGGCTGGCCGGCGGCGGCGGCGTATCGATTCCGGTTGCGCGCTTTGTCGAAACGCTGCTGAATCCCGGCAAGACCATGCAGTATAACGGTCGGGAAATCGAGCTGCCGCTGATCAAGATGGCGTACTGGGCCGGCGGCAATCCGTTCGCGCACCATCAGGATCGCAATGAGATGCTCAGAGCCTGGCGCGAACTGGATACCTTCATCGTCAACGATTTTCAATGGACGGCGACCGCGCGCCATGCCGATATCGTTCTGCCGTGCACCACCTCCTACGAACGCAACGACATCGAACACGTCGGCGACTACGCGCTGAGCCATATTGTGGCGATGAAGAAGCTAGTTGAGCCGCAGTTTGAAGCCCGCAACGACTTTGACATTTTCGCAGCCATCGCGGACAAGCTGGGCAAGGGCTATGAGTTCACCCAGGGCCGCAGCGAAATGGACTGGATTCGCGGGCTTTACGAAGGCGCCAAGATTGAAGCCCGGGCCAAGGGCATGGAAATGCCGGTATTTGATGTGTTCTGGGAATCCAACAAGCCGCTGGCGTTTCCGCTGGAGGATGAGCAAAAATACTTCGTGCGCCACGAATCGTTCCGCAACGATCCGATTCTCAGCGCGCTGGGTACCGCCACCGGCAAGTTTGAAATTTACTCGCGGGCCATTGCCGGGTACGAATACGACGACTGTCCGCCCCACCCCACCTGGATGGAGCCGATTGAGCGCTTGGATGGACCCACCACCAAGTACCCGCTCGGCATCGCCAGCAACCACCCGCGCTTGCGCTTGCACTCGCAGTTGTGCGGAACCTCGCTCCGCAACGCCTATGCCGTGCAAAACCGCGAACCCTGCTGGATCAACCCCAAGGATGCCGGGCCTCGAGGCATCAGAGATGGCGATGTGGTGCGCGTGTTTAACGACCGCGGGCAGATTCTTGCCGGTGCAGTGGTGACCGACGACGTCATGCCGGGAGTTATTGTGGTTTCAGAGGGGGGCTGGTTTGATCCGCTTAACCCACGCGAGATCGGAAGCCTGTGCCGCTACGGCGACGTCAACAACCTGACGCCAGGTATCGCCACCTCAAAGCTGGCGCAGGCCAACTGCGGCCAGACCGGGGCAGGCGACGTTGAGAAGTTCACGGGGGAGCTGCCCGAAGTCACCGTATTCTCGCAGCCCGCATCCATGAGCTAAAAAATCACGGCCCCTGGACAGCGGGCCAGGGCCGCTTGCGTGACCCCCACCGTTTCTATCCATATTGAGACGGTGGGGCATTGCTTGCATCGGAGCCGAGCAAAGAAACGTCGCTCAGCGTCTGACCGCGCAAGGCGGCATGTTCTATTCAAAAATAGCGTCGAGATTCAGGCCCTTCTTGTCGAGCATTCGGCGCAGCTTCTTGAGCGCTTCAACCTGTATTTGTCGAACCCTTTCTCGAGTCAAGCCAATTTCCTCACCCACCTGCTCCAGCGTCGAGGCCTCGTGGTTGCGCAGTCCAAAACGGCGCACGACAACTTCACACTGCTTTTCGGTCAGCTCGCTAAGCCACTGGTCCACCAGCTGCTTGACGTTATCGTCAACCAGCATCGATTCAGGCCCCAGCTCGTTCTCGTCAGAAAGCACTTCGATCAGCGGCTTGTCGCTTTCACTGCCCACCGGATGATCTACCGACGAGACCCGCTCGTTGAGCCCCAGCATTTTCTTGACGGTTTCCACCGGCTTATCAAGGTGTTCGGCAATCTCTTCGGCGGTCGGCTCGTGATCAAGTTTTTGGGTCAGCTCCCTGGCCGCACGCAGGTAAATATTGAGCTCCTTGACCACGTGAATCGGCAGACGGATCGTACGCGTCTGATTCATCAGCGCCCGCTCGATAGTCTGGCGAATCCACCAGGTCGCATAGGTCGAAAAGCGAAATCCGCGCTCGGGATCAAACTTTTCCACGGCGCGGATCAGGCCCAGATTGCCTTCCTCGATAAGATCAAGCAGGGTCAGGCCGCGGTTGAGGTAGCGCCTGGAGATCTTGACCACCAGCCGCAGGTTGGACTCGATCATCCTGGCGCGCCCCTGGGGGTCGCCCTTGCGCGTCAGACGCCCGAAATACACCTCCTCTTCCGGGGTCAGCAGCGGTGAAAAGCCGATTTCATTGAGATATATCTGGGTGGCATCCAGGCTTTTTTGAGGCGATTTTTCTTCGCGGTTCAGCGCCTTTTCAAAAGCAGAATCGCTGTCCTCGTCTTCGCTATCGTCCGCATCAGCCTGAGACTCCACTTCAGACTCGATTTCCTCGGACAAGTCTTCCGGCTCTCTGGACGGCTCCCTGTCATGAAGATCCTGTTCAAGCATGGTCATCGACTACCACCCCGTAATTGCGTAATGGGCTGTTAATTCATGACATCATCATGCCGAAACAAGATCAACCACTGGCGTCAACGCTTCGGCAGATAGTCAAGAGGGTTTTGAGGCTGACCATCCTTGCGAACCTCGAAGTGCAGTCTGACGCTGTCTGCCCCGCTGTCTCCCATGGTGGCGATAACGTCTCCCACATCCACCACGTCGTTTTCCTTCACTTTGAGCTCATCATTGTGCGCATAGGCGGAGAGGAACTGATCGTTATGCTTGATCAATATCAAATTACCATAGCCGCGCACGCCATCGCCGGCATAGACAACAATTCCCGGTCCGGCTGCCTTGACAGATTGCCCCTTTTGACCGGCAATATCAATGCCGGCGGTGACGCTGCTGCCCTCACCAAAGGCGCCGGTAACGCGACCGTTGACCGGCCAGCTCCAGGGCACCTCATCTACCGGCACATAGCGTTTCGGCTGGCTGGCTGGCGCCGCGGCCTGCTCCGCCTGGGCGGCTTTCTTTTGCGCCCCGGCTTCAGCTTCGCCTTCTGCCTTCGCGGCTTTGGCCTCTTGGGTCTGCTGATCGGCCTGCCGGTCGGCCTGCTCGGCGCGCTGACGCTCCTGCGCTTCGGCATCAGCCGCGTCCGCGCGCGTTTTTTTCACAGTCGCCTCGGCGCCGGCTACGGCTTCTGCCGTCCGCGCGTCAAGCGCGCGGGGCTGCTCGGTAGCCGCACCTGCGGTCGCCTCTGCAGCGGCGACGACATCGTCGCCGATCACCGGGCCGGGAGCCGCTAGCGTCTCGCCCGCGCTTTCTTCGGGCAGCAGCCACTCCAGCGACCCCTCTTCTCCTGCAGCCGCTACCGCCTGATCGCTGCCCAGGCCGGTTGCCACCACGGGGCCCGGACCATTCGCGCTGCTGTCAGCGGATAGTCCGCCGTCGGCAGCCGCCTTGCCGGGTGCGCTGCCGCCATCCGACAGCACCAGCTTCTGCCCCGGATGGAGCGTGTACGGCGGCTGTATATCGTTGCGGCGCGCCATATCACGATAATCCATGCCGTGGCGCCAGGCGATGTTGTAAAGCGTGTCGCCAGACTGAACGGTATAGTACTCCGGCGACGCCGACGCCCGACTGCTCGAGAGGTCTTCCACACGCACGACGGGCGCCTGCTCCTGCTGGGTAGCGCAGCCAGCCAGGACCATCGCAAGCCCGCCGATCAAAAGGCGTCTATACATTACTGCTCTCCTTGTTGTCCCCGTTGGCAAGGGCCGCTGGGCGACCCGCCCTTGCGACCAGCCATACCAGCGCGCCGCCGGCAATGACAGCGGCGACTACCGCCAGCAGCTGAGCCGACTCGCCGGTCAGCTGGCTGTAGCCGTCCGGGCTGAGATAGCGATAGCCCAGAGGAATCACCTGTCCTTCGCTACCCAACTGATAGCGCACCAGCTGGCGCCACGGCCACAAGACGGGCAAAGAACCGACGATAAAACCCAGCAGCAGCTGCAGGGTCGCGCCATGATGGCGCCTCAGCAGCCACGAAAGCAGCCGCGAAAAGAAAAACAGCCCCAGCGCACAGCCGGCCCCGAACAGCCCCAGGGTGGCCAGCTCCAGACCGCGTATTGCCTGCATTACGGTGCCGTAAAGCCCCATGGTCAGCAACAGGAAGCTGCCGGACACGCCGGGCAGCAGCAGGGCGCTGATGGCGATGGCCCCACCGGCCACCAGCACCAGATCCGGACTGCCCAGGCCTGCCACTAGCGGCATCAGCGACGGCAGCAGGTAGGCCAGCACCAGGCCGGCGATTAGCGCAAAGAGGTGCCACCAGCGCCGCTCGGAGGCCTGCTGGCCGATCAGCAGCGCCGAGGCCGCCACCAGACCGAAGAAGAAGCCGTCCAGCACCAGCGGCTGGGCCTCCATCAGCCACACCACCAGATGCGCCACGCTGACCAGGCTGACGGCAATGCCCGCCAGCAGGGGGATCAGAAAGCGCAGGTTGAGGTGCCTGGCCAGTCCGCCAAGCCCCCCCCGCCGCCACGCGGGCCAGGCCGAGGGGCCAAACTGCCGGATAGTATGAATCAGCTCCTCATAGATGCCGGTGATAAAGGCGATCGTGCCACCGGAAACGCCGGGCACCGCATCGGCGGCGCCCATGCCGGCCCCCTTGAGCAGAAGCGATAAAGAGCGCGTCAAGGAATGACTCCTTCCAGTAGCGGCACGAAGCGCACCGGCTCCAGCCGCTGGGTATCAAATTGTTGACCGCTGCGCTGCACGCGCACCAGCCACTGATCGCCGGGCGCAAGCTCCAGGGGAGCAATCAGCACGCCGCCGTCAGCCAGCTGTTCGAGCAGCGTCCGGTCCAGCGTTTCGGCACAGGCCGTCAGCAGGATAACGTCGAAGGGCGCCGCCTTGGGCCAGCCCAGACCGCCGTCGGCCAGCCGCAGGCAGGCATTGTGCACCTTGAGCAGGCGCAGCCGCTCGGCGGCACGCCGATGCAGCGCGCTGATCCGCTCGACGCTCCACAGCTCCTTGACCAGGCGCGCCAGAATAAGCGTCTGGTACCCCGATCCGGTACCGATCTCCAGCACGCGCTCCGGACCTGCCTGCAGCACCAGCTCGGTCATGCGGGCAACGATAAGCGGCTGCGACAGCGTCTGGCCGTGGCCAATCGGCAGCGCCGTGTCCTCGTAGGCGCGATGGGCCAGCGCCTCGTCCAGAAATAGATGGCGCGGCTCGCGGGCCATGGTGCTCAGCACCTCGCCATGGGTAATGCCCTGCCGCGCAAGGCGACGCACCATGCGATCGCGGGTGCGCTGGGAGGTCATGCCGATACCGCGCAGGCGGTCGGCCAGAGTTTCAGGTGAGTGCATCCAGCCAGTCCTGTACGTCTTCACACGCCGAATGGCGTGTCAGATCCGTCTGCAGCGGAGTGATCGAGACAAAGCCCGCCTCCACCGCGGCAAAGTCGGTGTCGGGGCCATCATCGGCGTTGTCTCCCGCCGGCGCGATCCAGTAGCGCATGCGGCCTCGCGGGTCTTCGACCTCGATCGGCTGCGACGCCGGCCCACGGTAGCCCATGCGCGTCACCCGAATGCCCCGCAGCTGCTGCCAGGGCACGTCCGGCACGTTGACATTGAGCAGGCTGCGCGGCGGCAGCGACAAACGGTCGAGCGCGCCCACCAGGCTTGCGACGACGCGCCCCGCCGTCTTGAAGTGGCGCTGCCCCACCAGCGAGACGGCGATCGCCGTCATGCCGAGATTGCGCCCCTCCATGGCCGCCGCCACCGTCCCTGAATAGAGCACATCGTCACCCAGGTTGCCGCCGTGGTTGATGCCGGAAATCACCAGGTCCGGCCGTTCGGGCCAGACGCCGTTGACGCCCAGATAGACGCAGTCCGCCGGCGTGCCGTCGACGCTGTAGAAGCTGTTGTCCAGCGCCGTCAGCGACAGCGGACGCGACAGGGTCAGGGAGTTGCTGGCGCCGCTCTTGTCGCGATCCGGCGCAACGACCCTGAGCCGCGCGTGGGGTAGCAGGGCGTCGTACAGCGCCCTGAGCCCTGGTGCATGAACGCCGTCATCGTTTGACAGCAGCAGTCGACGCATTCGAGCCTCCGGATGGTGGAAAAGATGGATTGTGCGCTTGGCTGCGCTGCGATGCCAGCGGCTCCGGGGAGCGGTGGCCGAGGCTGGGATGATCGATCAGCTCGCGCAGCACGGCGGTGGCAAAGGCCCCCTTGGGCAAGGTGAACTCGAACCAGGCCTGGTTTTCCTCGACGCTCAGCGCGGCCTCTTTGATGCGCACCCGCAGAGGCCGGCGCGCCAGGCGCACGCCGGCGGCAGCCAGGCCGCCGCACAGCGCCGGGTAGCGCTGGACGAGCCGAGCTTCGTGCTGTGCCGCTGCGCCAAGAGCCCGCGAGCCTCCGACTCCCCAGAGAACGCCCGTGGGATGCAGGTCAAGCCGCGTTGCCCTCTTTTCAAGCTCGGCAAGGTCAGCGTCAGCCTCGACCACAAACTGGCTCTCGCTGCCGTCGAGCATGACCACGTCGCCGAGCAGCGGTCGTGTCCAGCTTCCCTCTTCGATGCGCGCCGCCAGCTGCTGGTTGAACAGATAGCTGCGCGCCGCCGACAGCAGCATGCCGTCACGGTCGTCGCGCTTGCGCCAGCCGCGCTCAAGCACGGCGATCGCCCGCTGCAGGTTGCGGCCGCGGGGGCCAAAGCGCTGGGGGCCGAAGTAGTTGGGCACGCCCTGCTCCTGCAGCGTTTGCCAGCGCGCCTCAAGGCTACCATCGGCGACGGCCTGGCCAGCCACGCGCAGCCGGAAGCGGTTGCCGCGGTGCACCCCGCGCTTGAGCTTGCGCGGATGGCGGCGCTGCTCGAGCAGCGCCACCTCAAGCCCGTGCAGCCGCTCGGCCAGATCCTCAGGCGCTTCACGCCCCGGCAGGTGCACCGAAAACCACTGGCGAGTCACGGCAACCTTGTCCTTCATGCCGGCGTAGCCAACGCTGCGCGGCGACACCGCGCAGGCCCGGGCCAGCTCGCGGGCCACCCTCGCCGTGGTGAGATGACGCTTCTCGACCCATAGCCACAGATGCTCGCCGCTGCCCTCGGGCGCAAAACCCAGCGCTTCCTCGACGATGAAATCCTCGGCGGCCATGCGGTAATCGCCGGGCAGCGGCTGACCAAAGTCGGCATCGAGCACCCTTGGCCAGCGCGGCGGCCATTCGATGGCATCACGCATCCGCCGCGCTCCCGGATACCAGCAGCACCACCGCCTCGG
>DATHXP010000123.1:0-3112 GCA_035459605.1 Halomonas sp.
GTCCCTTTCTTGAGAGGATGGGCTTCATGGGTAAGCCGGGTAGGTACTCACCTGAGGTTCGGGAGCGCGCCGTTAGGCTCGTTTGCGAGCAGCAGGAAGATCACGCGTCGCAGTGGGCTGCCATTGTCAGCGTTGCCGAGAAGCTGGGTTGCACATCGGAGACCCTTCGTAGGTGGGTGAGGGCCGCAGAGCGTCAACAGGTTCCGGAACAGCAAGCTCTCGATGCGGAGCGTGAGCGGGTCAAGGCGCTGGAGCGGGAGAACCGTGAGCTTCGGCAGGCGAATGAGATCCTGCGCAAGGCGGCGGCGTTTTTCGCCCAGGCGGAGCTCGACCGCCCACGGAAGTGATGGTCGCGTTCATCGACCAGCACCGGGAATCTTTCGGGGTCGAGTCGATCTGCAGACAGTTGCCTATCGCCCCGAGCGTGTACTACGAGCAGAAGGCGCGGCAGCGCGACCCAGAACTGATCCCCGCGCGGCAGCGCCTCGACGCCGCGCTGCGCGAGGAGGTGAAGCGCGTGTTCGTGCAGAGCCGCTGCCGCTATGGGGCTAGGAAGGTGTGGCTGCAGCTCGCTCGTGAGGGCGTGCAGGTGGCGCGCTGCACGGTGGAGCGGCTGATGCGCCTAGAGGGCCTGCAGGGCGTCACCAGGGGCGGCACGAAGCGCACCACCATCGCGGATGAGCTGGCCGAGCGGCCCGACGACCTGGTCAAGCGCGACTTCACGGCCTCCAGGCCGAATGCGCTGTGGGTCTCGGATATCACCTACGTCAGGACGGTGGCCGGGTTCGTGTACGTGGCGTTCGTGATCGACGCCTTCGCCAGGGGCATCGTCGGATGGCGGGTGAGCAGCAGCCTGCACAGCAACCTCGTGCTGGACGCCCTGGAGCAGGCGCTGCACGCGCGGGAGCGGGACCGGCGGTTGATCGTTCACAGCGACCGCGGCTCGCAATACCTTTCGATTCGCTACACGGAAAGGCTCGCCCAAGCGGGTGTGGCCGCCTCGGTGGGAAGCCGGGGCGATAGCTACGACAACGCCCTGGCCGAGACGATCATCGGTCTCTACAAGACGGAGGTCATCCATCACCTGGGCCCGTGGCGGGGCGCTACTGACGTTGAGATCGCCACCTTGGAATGGGTGCACTGGTTCAACCACCAGAGGCTGCTGGAACCGATCGGCGACATCCCGCCGGCCGAGTTCGAGCAAATGTACTATCGCCAGCAGGGTCAGGCGGCTGCCTGACCCAAGCAACCAAGCCTCCGGAAAACACGGGGCGGTTCACATCAGCCAGTTGAGCTCGGTCTACCAACTTACTCGTCCTACTTCAGACCAAGTGCCTCGGCCAGATCGTCCGGCTCGAATACCCCCCGTACACTTTCCAGGGTCGAGATGAACTGGAGGCTACTGTCGACGATCGTGTAGGAGGTCGGCTTCCCTAGCCAATTGCGAGTATTGAAGTCGGTGAGTTGAGCCCAAACAACGAACAGGAGCGGCGACCCTACCTCGAGATGCGAGAGAAACGACTGCGATGTGGGCAAGCGTAGAAAGGAAAGGTACTCCAGCAGCGCGGAGTAATAGCGAGCTTGTCCAAAGGGCGCGAGGGTACGGGAATCGGTAAAGAACACCTCCCCCGCGAAGTGCTCCGGGTGGATCTCAGTCGAAGTGCGGGCTGTGACTTCCTCCATCACGCAGGTCAGACACTTCGGTTCGGCTTCGGGCACGTGGACAAGGGAACGGGCCAGCGGCGAGAGCCACTCGTCCACGTGCCCGCAGTGGAAGGGCTCCGTGTTGAGTGGTTCAAGGTGGAAGCGGAGCGCCAGGCTCAGGCGCTCCGCCGGCGTTGAGGTTGCCACGAATACCTGGTGGCGCTTGGTCGCCGCTGCCTCGTAACGTTCAAGGAGGTCGAGAGCCGCCCCACCCACTAACGTGGTCTCGCCCCCCTTTGTGGTCAAGGTTTTCTTGGTCATACATCAACGTTAGGGCCCCAGAAACAATCGCCACGCGGCCGGCCCAGTCAATCAGCGCTGCGCGACCACCAGATGCCAGGTCGGAGCGCGAGCAGCTCCAGCAAGCCATTTTCGGCACTCGGCCTTGGCGCTTGAACAACTTCGAGAAGGGCACTCCGGCTCGGCCTGGAGATTGGCCGTGCCTTACGTGTAGTTGCCTTGGCGTCGGTCTTCAACAAAGAAATAGGCCACGTCCACATCCAACGCAGTTGCCAATCGGATGATGGTACGCAAGGTGGGGTTCTCGCGTCCGGTACCCGCATCTGGCTCGCTCTCAAGCTCTTGGTACCGCCGAAGCGATAGGCCCGCGCGTCGCGCCACCATCTCCTGTGTGAGAAACAGCTCCAGCCGCCTCTTGCGCAGTCGCGCCTTGAACCTTTCGACGACAGCAGTTTCGGACACCTAGGCATCATCGCGAGGTGGACGCCACTTCCGATACGCTCATATAGTGCGTGTTACCTTGCCCGAGGAAGGAATCGCATGCCGCCGATAACACTTGAGATCCGACAAGCAGCGGCGGGAAGGCCGTACAGCGAATCGACGCTTCGCAACTACGTGCGCGCTTGGAGCGAGATATTCGGCGCTCTTCCGAGGTCCCGTCCTCGTGGCACCGTCCTTCTAGTCACCCCACTTCTCTCGGTCTTTGACAAAGTTCATGCTCTTCGTTCCGAAGGCCTGTACACCATCCGAGAGCGCTTCGTGCACGCCATTGACAACGACGTTCTAGCGCTACCCAATGTCGCAGCGGCGTACTCGGCGTTGCTGGAAGAGGCTGAGCTGGTAGGCGTAGCAGCAACTGTGGCGCGCCTCCATACACATATTCTGAAAGGGTTAGTTGATAGACTCAGGCGCCTCGAAGAAACGCAGCGGTCCAACGCAGCGCAACTGACCGCCGAGATCGACATGGTCTTCGATGGCGTCTATGCGAACTTGGCGAGTTTACTAGGTGAACAGGCTCATGCAGTATCGCAAGTCAAGGACATCCTCAATGGCTATGCCGGCTATCTATCGTGGAGCGAAAGAGTAGCGCGAGACCTCGTCGCAGCCAATAGTTCCGCTGAGTAGCGGCTCGGCCTCGTGGTGCTCCGCGAAGTAGATAATCCCTAGA